>PWKM01000234.1 GCA_003559755.1 Planctomycetota bacterium | reverse complement strand
GTACCTGGTGGGGGCATGGGCGCGTGGGAGAATGGGAGTACGGGAGAGAGTGTGTGCATGGGGGCATGGGAGCATGGGGGCATGGGAGCATGGGAGCATGGGAGCATGGGAGCATGGGAGCATGGGTGCGCTGTCGGTCGGCTTGTGGCGGATGGCAGCCGGGGGAGCGTGGTGGCACGGGCTTCCAGCCCGTGATCCATCTAATCACGGCCAGGATGGTCGTGCCACGGAACAGCCAACGACCGCCCACTCTCCCTCGGAGAGGGAGAAAATGCGAATTTCGAATGCCGAAATACGAAACACGTGAACGACGCCCACCCGCCAGAGAGGGAGTCCGAATATCGAATACCGAAATCCGAAACACGTGAACGACGCCCACCCGCCAGGGGGGTCTGCGTTTATCTGCGTTCATCCGCGGTTGGGATGCCGGTGCGGGGTTGCAGGGCGCGGGCGGACTGCCCGGGAAGGCCCCCGCCGTTTTGAACGTGTTCAGTTTGATACAGATGCGGATGCTCTCACGCTCCCGCGCCCCCGCGCTCCCATGCCCCCGCGCTCCCATGCCCCCGCGCTCCCATGCCCCCGCGCTCCCATGCCCCCGCGCTCCCATGCCCCCGCGCTCCCATGCCCCCACGCTCCCATGCTCCCGCGCCAAGCACTTGTCACGGCCGAGCGTGAGTTGCTATAATAAGGGCATGAATAATAATAAATCGACGACAGGTGTGACCGCGCTGGGGATCGTGTGCGTGATACTGGGTGCGGTCTGGCTGGTCGCCTCGTTCTGGGGCTTTCTCCAGGTCGAGACCATCCGGGTGGAAACCGAGCGGGTGGGCGCACCGCAACTGCTGACCGAGGCGACGGTCTGGATTCCGTATGTGGACGCGGCGGCGAACGCGGTCCTGGCGGCGGTCTTGTTCATCGCGGGGACCGGGCTGTTGAGGTTCCGCGAGTGGGGCCGGAAGCTGGGCATCGGCTATGCCTGGACCCGGATCGGCTGGAGTATCGTCGCGTTCGTGCTCGCGTTCCTCGGCCCGTACTCCCGGCAGGCGCCCATCCCCGAGGGCGAGATGTACGACGTATATCGGACGTTCATGCAATTCCGGTTCGCCGCCGTGGCTCGCACGGGGATGCTCGCGGCGCTGCTCCTGTCGGTCGCGTTCGCCGTCATCGTGCTGTGCCTGCTGAAACGGGAGAGCTATCGCCGGGCCGTGTCGTGAACCGTCCGGCCGGTGTTCGCAGGTGCGGGCGATGATGGGCGGAGGGTGATTTCAAGCCGCAATCGCCGGCCCCGGGAGCCAATAATAGAGATATGATCTCGCGGCGGAACATCGGGCGGCTGGCCCGCAAGGCACTGGCGGACCCCCGCTACGCGGTGCGGGCGTTCGGCCAGCGGCTCAGGGGATACCTCTCGTACCGACGGGGCGACGGGCGGAGCGCCCCGCCCGAGACGATCTCCCTGTTCCTCACCTTCCGGTGCAACCTGCGCTGTGAGATGTGCGGGCAGTGGGGGCCGACCGGCTCGGCCCGGGGCTATTCGCCGGACACGCTCAAGCAGCGGCTCTCGCCCGGCGAGATCAAGCGGCTGCTCGACGACGTGCGCCCGGCCCGCCCGAACATCACGCTGTTCGGGGGCGAACCGCTGCTCCATCCCGAGTTCGCCGCCATCCTCGAGACCGTCAAGTCGGCCGGGCTGCGCTGCAATATGGTCACTAACGCGACCCGGCTCGAGCCCTTCGCCGAGGCCGTCGTCGAGCAGGGGCTGGACGAGATCATCTTCTCGCTGGACGGCCCGCCCGATGTACACGACCGGGTCCGCGGCGTGCCGGGCACGTCCGACCGGGCGATGGCGGGCTTCGCGGCCCTGAACGAGGCGAAACGCCGGGCCGGCCGCACTCGTCCGAAGATCAACGTGACCAGCGTCGTCTATCCGACCGGCTACCGGCGGCTGCCCGAGCTGATCCCCATCGCCGAGACGCTCGGCGCCGACTCGCTCACCGTCCACCACCTGATCTTTACCGATCGGGCGACCTACGACCGGCACAACGAGCAGTTCGAGCGGGCGTTCGGGACCCGGTGTTACGACTGGGAGGGCTTCGTCGTCGACGACCTGCCGGAGATCGACCCCGAGCAGGTGCTCCGGGTCCGGGCGGCGATGGAGTCGGCGGGCTCGCCCGTCCCCGTGTCGTTCTATCCGAACCTCACCGACGACGAGGTCCGCGCCTGGTACGGTCAGTTCGAGTTCGTCCCCCGGTCCTACTCCGGCCGGTGCAAGAGCCCGTGGATGGCGGCGTATGTGTTCCCGGACGGCGGGGTTCGCCCGTTCCACTCGATGAACTTCGAGGCGGGCAACATCCGGGACGACTCGTTCACCGACATCTGGAACAACGCGGCATATCGTCGTTTCCGCCGCCAGGTCAGGGCCTGCGGCCGGTTCCCCATCTGCGCCCGCTGCACCGAGCTGTACCGGTTCTGAAAAACGCCATTGACAGGGCACTGCCGTAACCCTATACTTCGGGCGTCCAACGGAAGATAACGGAACATAACGGAGCCGGAAATGGCGACCCCGGAGGTCCTGAACCTGCAGGAAGCCGCAGAATTCGTTCGCGTCAGCCCCAAGACCCTCCGCGAGAAAGCCAGGGCGAAGACAGTCCCGGCACAACGTGTTGGGAGAGAATGGCGTTTTCTCAAGAAAGCTCTGGAAGAATGGTTGGCGGGTGCCGATACGGGCGGTGCCGGGTCCGGGAGCGTCGCGGAATCGCCGGGGCAGATGTACCTGTCGTCCGCACCGAGGGTGAAGCGGCCTGCGAAAGCCGGATTCGGGGACACCGCTTTCACCCGGAACCGGGCAGAGCCGATGCACAGTTGGGTCCCCTGGATTGCCGGCTTCTCGGCAGCGTTTGTCGGCGAGATACTGGACCGCGAATTGGAGCAGGCCGATACGCTTACCATTCTCGACCCGTTTGCGGGGGTCGGCACCACCCTTGTCGAGGGGGTGCTTCGAGGGTGCGACAGTTATGGATTCGAAATCAATCCCTACGCCTCGCTGGCCTGCGAAGTCAAACTGCATTCGCTGAAACGGGATGCGGAAGGCATTTGCGACCTGGCCCGGAAGCTCGACGAGAGGTTACGCGAGCAACTGGAAGACCCGAGAGCGGAGCCGGAGTCGGAGCCGCCGGCCGGCTTTCGAACCCGGGACCCCTTTTATAGCCCGGAGGTCGAACGGCAGATCCTCTTCGTGGTCGATTTTATTGATCGAATGGAAGACCCACGGGATAAGCGGCTCCTGAAGCTTGCCCTGGGGGCCGTCATGGTCGGGGTGTCCAACTACTCTTACGAGCCGAGCTTGGGAAGGCGGGTCAGCGCCGGCAAAGCGCCGATTCTCGACGCGGACGTGCCCAAGATACTGCGAGACAAACTCGATGCAATGGCTCGAGATATCGAGTCACTTCGGCCGGCCTACGGAAACCGCCTTTCCGCGGTCGAGTCGCGGGTCTTCACCGAGTCCTTCCTGGAGCATGGCGCGGCTCGTCTGGGCAAAGGCGGTATCGACGTGCTTATCACCTCGCCGCCATATCTGAACAACTATCACTATGTCCGAAACACAAGGCCCCAGATGTTCTGGCTTGGCTTCGCCGATGAAGCGTCGGACCTTCGCGACCTGGCGGAGTCGAGTTTCGGTAAGTTCTGGCAAACCGTGCGGTCCGAACCCGAGATCAGTCTGTCGTTCGACTATCCCGAGCTGGAGGAAAAGCTGGCGTTTGTGCGATCATTGAACACAGAGAAGGGCGCCTATGGCGGGCCGGGCTGGGCGAACTATGCCGCGACATACTTCAACGATTGCAGGCGGTTCTGCGAGGCGGCGGCGGCGGTGATGCGGCCGGGCGGGCTGGTTGTCGTCGTCATCGGCAACAACATCCTGCAGGGCGTCGAGTTTAAGACCGACCAGTTCTTCGCCCATATCGCAGAAAAAGCCGGCTTCGACGTCCTGGAGCTCCACCGGGTGCGCAAAAAGCGGACCGGTTCCAGCATCGTCAACTCGTCGGTTCGTGCGGGGACAACGAAGAAGAAGACGGAGCTCTACGAGACGGCAGTCGAACTGCGCCGTCAATAATGGCTACATCAGCTCTCGGGCGATCTCCTCAGGAGTTTCCTCGGCTCGGAGCTTCCCGGCCCAATGACGACCGGGATGCAGGATGTCCCATCGGGGCCGTTTCATATCCCTTCGCCCTCGGCCCGGGTCGTGGTTGCCGAACCCATCGACTATTGTGTTCCACACCGGGCCGAAATGTTCGATCAGGAAACGTTCCGCCAGCCCGATCCATACCGGGACTACCACGAGGTAACGGCATGAGAAGTCGTTCAACCGCAGGTTTTCGGCCTGCTCGATGGAACGGCTGTGTTGGCGAAGCCGATTATACAGGCGTTTTCCGCGGGGCTGTCCGGTCCCGCCCTTCCGTCCTCCCGTCGGAACAGCACTGCCAACATAGATCGGCCTTCTCTCTCCACAGACATTCTGATACCACTCAAGCTCGCCCTCATACCACACGGCATACACCCCGACGCCGGAAAAGGGCGTGGCAGGCGGCATCGCCTGCAGCGGCTGGTCGAGGAGGGCACGCACCACATTCTCGGCGAGGTGTGTGTAATCAAGCGGATCGTATGGTTCCGGATTCTGCACGTCCGTTTCACCACATCGGATAGCCGTCGGAATCGTCCGGCCACGATTATAGGCCGCCAGCCGGGAGTGCGCAAGCTACCGGGGCCTGCGGCCGGTTCCCCATGTGCGCTCGCTGCACCGAGCTGTACCGGTTCTGACGGGGCAGACCGAGTCGGGCGTTACCCGCCCATCTCGAACCGGACCGTCGGGGCCACGGGGCTCCCGGCCCGTTCGCCCCAGCAGTAAACGCCGCAGTCGACTTCCGGCCCGCTCTCGGCCCGGAGCGCCTCGTCGTCCGCGTCCCGGAACGCGGCCTGCCACCGGCGCATCCGGGCACGGACCTCCCGGTCTATCAGCTCGCCGGTCGTGTCCTTCTCTTTTCGGACGGGGCTTTCGGGCGACCAGGCGGCCTCGGCCCCGCCGTAAAGCGTCACCATCCGGCCGGGCAGGTCGTTGGTCTCCCACAGGCACACGGTCACTCCCTCGACGTTGGGCAGGCCTCGGGCGAGCCGGCACCAGTGCCGGGTGGCCCCGAAGTGCCCGGCGTAGTGGACCGAGCTGCTCCCCGCCCCCATCATAAACGGGGTCTTGCCGTCGCCGCCGTATTGCTCGATCCGCCGCCGGATGTCATCGGCCCGGAACTCGTGGTACATCCACGGTTCGACGACCACCTTGTGCTCGATCCGCTCGGGCAGCGGCCGGCCGCCGTGGTCCGCCCACAGGTGCATGGTCACCGCCCGGTCGCACTCCTCGGCCGCCTGTTGGAGCGTGTCGTACACCCGCCCGACCAGTTCCCGCGGGCCATATTCGTCCCGCCTCGCGGCCGGTACGGACGGGAGGGTCGCCCATTGGGCTTCGTCCAGCCCGGTATGCACGATGCATTCCGGCTCGAGGGCCGGCAGCAGTTCCCGGAACACCCGGCCGAGCAGGCCGAACAGTTCTTCGCCGATCCCGAAGCTCATCCCGCCCCACATCCCGGGCGCCCCGTAGAGTTCCGGGAAGTGATAGATGACGGAGCCCGCGTGCCCCCAGCACTCGAACTCGGGCAGGATGCTGACGTGATGCTTGCGGGCGTACGAGACCAGGTCGGCGAGGTCGTCCAGGTCGATGGCGAACGGGTTCTCGCTGCCCAGCGGCAGGTCGCGGAACCTCAGCCCGCAGAGCTGGTCGTCGTTCAGGTGCAGGTGCAGAGCGTTCATCTTCAGCCGGGCGAGGATTCGGACGATCCGCTTGAGGTAGTCGAGCGAGAACGGCGCCCGGCCCAGGTCCACCATAAAACTGCGGAGCCGGTACTCGGGCCAGTCGGTGATGCGGACGGTCGGCATCGAGGCCGGGTCGCCGAGCACGAACAGTTGGAGCAGCGTCTGCGCCCCGTATGAGAGGCCGGCGAGGTCGGACGCGACGATCTCCGCCCGGGTCTTCCCCAGGGCCAGCCGGTAGCCCTCCGGCCTGGTCTCTCCGGGCCGCATTTCGAGCCGGACGGGGAAAGGGGCCTGGGGTGACACGCGCAGGCCGGCCAGGGCGATGAGGTCGTCGCGGAGCGCCCGGGCCGCGGGCCGGCAAGGGGTGTCCGCCTCGATGTTCAGCCAGTCGGGGCGAGCGAACGTCGTCTTCAAAACCTCGATTTTTCGCGGGCGTGGGGCGAGATACTCGAGTTCCATCCGGCTCCTCCTCACATAGTGGCGGTTGTGGGGGAGTCTACTTGCCGGCCCGCAGGCCGTCAATAACGCCGCAACACCGGCGGGCTCGGGACCCGCGGGAAACATCGCCGGCCCGCCCGGCCTCTCGACCGCGCCCGGCCCGGAGCGCCGGACACGGGGCGACATCACTTGGTTGACACCTGCATTTCCGGTATACTCTGGCCTGTTCGAGGTCTGTGTTCACGAGTAGGAGGTTGTGATGGGCGTGCTGGACGTCGAGGGCGTCTTCCTCACGAAAAACGGCGTTCCGATCCTCAACGGCCTTTCACTCGAGGTCTGGGAGGGCCACGTCCACGCCGTGGTCGGGCCGAACGGTGCCGGCAAGTCGACGGCCGCCAGCGTGATTATGGGGCTGGCCGGTTACCGTGATTTCGAGGGCGACGTGCTCCTCGGCGGCGAGTCGATCAAGGACCTGTCGGTCACCGAGCGTGGCCGGCGGGGCCTCACACTCGCCTGGCAGGAGCCGGCCCGGTTCGAGGGGCTGTCGGTCTCCGACTTCATCGGAGCCACGCTCGACGCTGAGAACAGGGAGGTCATCCGCGAGTCGCTCGACATGGTCGGCCTCGAGCCGGACGACTACATCGACCGCGCGGTGGACAAGTCCCTTTCCGGCGGCGAGCGGAAGCGGATCGAGCTGGCGAGCATCCTCGCCATGAACCCGCGTGTGGTCGTGATGGACGAGCCCGACAGCGGGATCGACGTGGCCGCACTCGAACACATCTTCGACAACCTCGACACGCTCAAGGAACGGAATACCACGGTCCTCCTCATCACCCACAGCCCCACCGTCCTCCGCCGGGCCGAGCACGCGTTCCTCATGTGCTGCGGCCGGGTCGTGGACAAGGGGTCGGTGGACCGCATCGCCCCGTACTTCGAGCAGCAATGCATCCCCTGCGACCACAAGAACCGCCCCGAGAAAGATGCCGCGGGAACCTGACCATGCCCGATCTGATCGAACAGCTTTATGCGTCCATCGGACAGAACCCGCACGAGATACGGGACGACGAGAGCATCGCCCGAATCGAGGTCCATAAGAACGAGGTGCTCGGCGTCCATCTCGTGCCCGGCCTCGAGGTCGATGCCGAGGAGACGGAGGACGGGCTGGACGCGGCCATCACCGTGACCCGGGGGACGCGGATCGAGAAGCCGGTCCAGGTCTGCTTCGGGATGATGCCCGAGCGGGGCCTGCAGAAGATCGTGCTCGATATCCGGATCGAGGACGAGGCCAGCGCCGCCATCATCGCCCACTGCACCTTCCCGTTCGCACGCGAGATCACCCACACGATGGACGCCGAAATCCGCGTCGGACACGGGGCCGAATACGCCTACTTCGAGCGGCACGTACACGGGCCGGAGGGCGGCGTTCGCATCGTCCCGAAAACCAGGGTGACCGTCGAGCAGGGCGGGCGGTTCTCCACCGAATTCGAGCTGATAAAAGGACGGGTCGGGACCATCGACCTCGAGCTGGAGGCGACCTGCAAGGCCCATTCGGTGATGGACGTCAAGGCGCGGATCGGCGGGGCCGGCGACGATCGCATCAACCTGAACGAGATCGGCCGCCTGATCGGCGAGGGGGCCCGCGGGGCGCTCACCTCCCACATCGCAGTCCGGGACGCCGCACGGGCCGAGGTTCTCAACACGCTCACCGCGTCGGCACCCTTCGCCCGGGGGCACGTCGATTGCAAGGAGATCGTCCAGGACCAGGCGGTCGCAAAAGCCGTCCCCGTCGTCGAGGTCAACCACCCGAAGGCGCACGTCACCCACGAGGCGGCGATCGGAAGCGTCGATACCAAACAACTGGAGACGTTGATGAGCCGGGGGCTGGACGAAGACGCGGCCGCCGCGCTCATCATCCAGGGAATGCTGAGTTGAGCGCGGCCGGCGATCAATGAGCATCATTTCGCCAGAAGGTCGTATCCGCTTCGGCCGAAAGGTCCGGTACGGACAACTTCCAGGAGATGGCCGACATGAATCCCCCGGCCGGAACAGCGAACTGGACGAGGGAGGCCGTGTTCGATGCGGGCGCGGTCCCCTTCCGAATGTGTCACGCATCGACGCTCGCCGAGGTCTCGCCCGGCTGTTGGGCCGCGGCGTGGTTCGGCGGCTCTCGCGAGGGGGCGGCCGACACGGCGATCTGGCTGGCCAGGCGAAGCGAGGCGGGCTGGACGGAGCCGGAACGGGTCGCCCGCGTGCGGGACGAAGCACATTGGAACCCGGTCCTCTTCCACGACGATGCGTCTGGCGAGACCCTCCTGTTCTTCAAGGTCGGGATGCACATCCCGGCGTGGGAGACGTGGGTGATGCGGAGCCGGGACGGCGGGGCGACGTGGTCGGAGCCGGCGGAACTGGTCCCCGGCGACCGGGGCGGCCGAGGCCCGTGCAAGAACAAGCCCCTGCGCCTGGCCGGCGGCGACTGGCTGGC
>PWKM01000344.1 GCA_003559755.1 Planctomycetota bacterium | reverse complement strand
TCGTGTCGGCGGGCAGCGAAGACGAGGCGGAGGAACTGCTGCTCTCGGTCGAGCCGGACGTGGCGATCCTCGACCTGATGATGAACCACATGGACTCCGGGTTCGTGCTGGCCCGACGCCTCAAAAAACTCCACGAGGATACGCCCGTTATCCTCCTCACCGCAGTGACCAGCCAGACGGGCATCTCGTTCGACGCGCCGACCGAGGACGCCCGCTCCTGGCTGCCCGTCGATGCCATGCTCGATAAGCCCGTGCGGCCCGAACAGGTCCGCAACGAGGTCCGCCGGCTGCTCGAGGAGCCGCCCGAAGCGCCGGGGCACGGCCCGCCCGATCATTGAGATCGCAGGAGCTCCCCTATGGAACCGACAGCTTTCGTTACGACCGTCGCCGAGCGTTGTCGGGTCTGTTACACCTGCGTCCGTGAGTGCCCCGCAAAGGCCATCCGTATCCACGAGGGCCAGGCCGAGATACTGCCCGAACGCTGCGTCTGCTGCGGCAACTGCGTCAAGGTGTGCAGCCAGAAGGCCAAGCAGATACTCAGCAGCATCGACCAGGTCACGGCTCTGTTGCAAAGCAACGACGGAAGTGAACTGATCGCGGCCCTTGCCCCCAGTTTCCCGTCGGAGTTCACCGACATATCGGCCGGGCAGATGATCGCGATGGTGCGTCGTCTGGGCTTCGACCGGGTGACCGAAGTCGCGTTCGGGGCCGACCTGGTGGCCGACCGCTACCGGAAGCTCCTGGACAACGGCGAAGACGCCCACCGGTACATCGCCACATCCTGCCCGGCGCTGGTCGAGTTCGTCGAGCGGTATCACCCGTCACTCACCGATCGGCTCGTCCCCATCGTCTCCCCGATGGTCGCCATTGCGAGGGCGTCGCGGGCGATGTACGGGGCAGATGCCAGGGTGGTCTTCGTCGGGCCGTGCATCGCGAAAAAACGAGAGGCCGAGGCGGGCCGGGTGCGGGGCGACGTCGATGCGGCGCTCACCTTCACCGAACTCCGCGAGCTGTGGGGCGCCCGGGGGATCAAACCGGATGACGTGGAACCCTCGGACTTCGATCCGCCGCACGCCGGGCTGGGCGCAGTATTCCCCATCAGCCGGGGGCTGCTCCAGGCCGCCGGGATCAGCGAAGACCTGCTCCGCAACAACGTCGTGGCGACCGATGGGCGGCGAAACTTCGTCGATGCCCTCAAAGATTTCGAGTCCGGCCAGATGAAGGCCGAGCTGCTGGAAATCCTGTGCTGCAACGGCTGCATCATGGGGCCGGGCATGACCAACACCGAATCGCTCTACCAGAAACGCGAGCGAGTCAGCCGGGCGGCACGCGACCGGTTCGCCCGCTTCGACGAGGCGGAGTGGAAGCGGCGAGTCGCCGAGTTTGACGGCCTCGACCTCGGATGCACCTATCAGCCGCACGACATCCGGATACTCATCGACGGGGCCGACGAGGAAGTCGCCGCCGTCCTCGCCCGGATGGGCAAGCTGGAGCCGGAAGACGAACTGAACTGCGGCGCCTGCGGATACGAGACCTGTCGCGAACACGCCAGGGCCATCGTCAAGGGGCTGGCCGAGAGCGAAATGTGCCTGCCCTATACCATCGAGCAACTGCGCAACGCACTCGACGAGGTCGCCGAGTCCAACGACCGGCTGGCCGACGCCCGGGCGGCGCTGATGCAGGCCGAAAAGCTCGCCAGCATGGGCCAACTCGCGGCCGGCATCGCCCACGAGGTCAACAACCCGCTCGGTGTCGTCCTGCTCTACTCGCATATGCTGCTCGATCAGACGGATGACGAGGCCTTGCGGGAGGACCTGAAGATGGTGGCGGACCAGGCCGACCGGTGCAAGAAGATCGTGTCGAACCTCCTGCATTTCGCTCGGCAGAACAAAGTGACACGGCAGCCCACCGATCTCTACGAGACGGTCACGAACAGCATCGGGGCCATGCACCTGCCGCCTGAAATCGAGACCGAAGTCCACCGCACCGCCGAAGACACGTCGGCCGAGCTGGACAAGGACCAGATCGTCCAGGTCCTGACCAATCTGGTCACCAACGCCGTCGATGCCATGTCCGATAGCGGACGCCTCACCATCGAGGTCGGCGGGGATGACCGGAACGTCTGTTTCTCCATAACCGACACCGGCCACGGCATCCCCAAAAAGGACATAAACAAGATTTTCGAGCCCTTCTTCACCACGAAACAGATGGGGAAGGGGACCGGCCTCGGGCTGGCAGTGAGCTACGGGATCCTCAAGATGCATAAGGGCAATATCTCCGTGACCTCCAACGCAGACCCCTCGGTGGGGCAGACGGGGACGACCTTCACCGTGACGCTCCCCCGGCACGAGGAAGACGAATAAACCGCCACTGCGAATGAGCCGCGAGGCGACTGGGATTGACCGGCAGGCGACAGTTTTCAGGAGCAGACCCATGGACAAGCTGAGGGTGATGGTCGTTGACGATGAACCCGGGATGCGGCTGGGCGTCAAGCGCGTCCTGCGCGACCTCGTCGTCCGAATGCCGGAGGTCGATCAGCCGGTCGGGTTCGAGATCGAGGAATACGAGGACGGCAAGTCGGCCCTCGAACGCATCGAGGATGCCCCGCCCGACATCCTCCTGCTCGACCATCGCCTGCCGGACATCACCGGGATGGATATCCTGGACCGGGTCCGGGCTGCCGACGACAGCGATATGCTGGTCATCATGATCACCGCCTACGCATCCATCGAGACGGCTCTGTCGGCGGCGAAACGGGGAGCGTACGATTTCCTCGCCAAGCCGTTCACCCCCGACGAGTTGACCGCCGCGGTGCGGAAGGCGGCGGGCCGGCTCATCGTCCAGCGCGAAGCGAAAAGACTCGCCGAGGAGAAACGACAGGTCCGGTTCCAGTTCATCTCCGTCCTGGCACACGAGCTCAAGGCCCCGCTCAACGCCGTCGAGGGATACCTCCGACTGATCAACGACCGCTCGCTGGGAGACGACCTGGACGCCTACAGCGAAATGATCGCGCGGAGCTTGGTCCGGGTGGACGGGATGCGAAAGCTCATCTTCGACCTGCTGGACATGACCCGCATCGAATCGGGCCAGAAGACGCGCTCGTTCGAAGAGTTCGATGTCCGCGAGCTGGCAGAGGAGATTGTCGAAACCTATCGAATGGAAGCGGCCGACCGGGACATCGCCATCGAGATGCACGCCGACGCCCCCGTCCCGATCGTCGCAGACCGAGGCGAGATCAAGATGGTCATCAGCAACCTCGTCTCCAACGCGATCAAATATAACCGCGACGGCGGCCGGGTCGAGGTCGCCCTCCGCAAGCCCGACGACAGAATCGAGATCGAGGTCGCAGACACGGGCATCGGGATGGAGCCCGGGGATATCGACAAGCTGTTCGGCGATTTCGTCAGAATCCGGAACGCGAAGACGAAGGACATCCTGGGCAGCGGACTCGGACTCTCGACGGTGAAGAAGATCACCACCCTCTACGACGGGGACGTGTCCGTCGCCAGCGAACCCGGCAAGGGCAGCACGTTTACCGTGACCCTGCCGGCGGCACCGGAGGGGGGCGAACAATGAACCGATCAGAAATCGTCCAATGGCTCCGCGAGCCCGCTGAAAACCGGTTGGAGACGCTCTGGGAACGGGCCGATGCCGTCCGCAGCGAACACGTCGGAGACGAGGTCCATCTGCGCGGCCTGGTCGAACTCTCGAACCACTGCCGGCGATCGTGCCACTATTGCGGATTGCGGGCGGACAACGCCGAACTGACACGCTATCGCATGAGCCGCGACGAGGTGCTCGAGGCGGCCGGGACCGCGGTGGAACTCGGCTATGGCACCATCGTCATGCAGGCCGGCGAGGACCCGGGGATAACCGAGGAGGGCATGGCCGAGCTGATCCGGCAGATCAAGGCGGAGACCCCGCTCGCCGTCACCCTCAGCTTGGGCGAGCGAACAGACCGCGAACTGAAAGCGTGGAGAGCGGCCGGGGCCGACCGCTATCTGCTCCGATTTGAGACCTCGAATCCGACCCTGTATCGACGGATTCATCCGGCATACGGCGGACATCCCGAGGACCGCATCGACCTCCTGCACCGACTCCGCGAGTTGGGCTACGAGGTCGGCAGCGGGGTGATGATCGGCATCCCCGGCCAGACCTACGAATCGCTCGCCCGCGACATCGAGCTGTTCGCCCAACTCGACCTCGACATGATCGGCTGCGGCCCGTTCATCGCCCACCCGAAAACCCCCCTCGGCGAGACGCACGCCGATCGGGCCGAACAGGTCCCCGCCGACCAGCAGATGACGTTCAAGGTGCTCGCACTGGCCCGGATCGTCTGCCCCGACGCCAACATCCCGGCCACCACCGCATTGGCAACGTTGAACCGCGACACCGGCCGCGAGCTCGGCCTCCAGCGCGGGGCAAACGTGGTCATGCCGAACCTCACCCCGACGGCATATCGGCAGATGTACGAGATCTATCCCGGCAAGGCGTGCGTGAACGAGGGGATCGAGCAATGCCACCCCTGCATACTCAGACGGATCGCCCAGATCGGACGGCGGCCCGGCCGAGGCCGGGGCGACTCGGTCCGCTATCGCCGACATACCGCAGCCGGAGAGACGGTGTGAACGATATGAGAACGCCAACCGGACATCGTTTGTCGTCGGGCGCGACGGACTTTATCGACGACGACGCACTCCAGGGCCTGCTCACGGGCCCCGCTGACCCCGGCCACGTCCGCGCCATCATCGACAAAAGTTTGAGCAAGGAGCCGCTGACCGTCGCCGAGGCGGCCGCTCTGCTGAAGGCCGACGCCCCGGAGTCGGTCGAGGCCGTCTTTGCCGCCGCACGACAACTCAAGCGGGACGTGTACGGAAACCGGATCGTCCTCTTCGCACCCCTGTACGTCGGGAACCAATGCACGAACGACTGCCGCTACTGCGCCTTCCGCCGCAGCAACAAGGAGGCCGTTCGCCGGACCCTGGACCAGAATGAACTGAGGGCCGAGGTCAAAGCCCTCGAGCAGGTCGGCCACAAACGGCTCATCATGGTCTTCGGCGAGCACCCCGAATACGACGCCGAGTTCATCGCCCGCAGTGTGCGGACGGCCTACGAGACGCGGGTCGGGCACGGCGAGATCCGGCGCATCAACATCAACGCGGCCCCGCTGGACGATGAGGGCTATCGGACGGTCAAAGCCGCCGGCATCGGCACCTACCAGATATTCATGGAGACGTATCACCACCCGACCTACGAGCGAATGCACCCGCCGAATACGCTGAAGGGCGATTACCTGTGGCGGCTCGACGGCCTGACCCGGGCCTACGAGGCGGGGTGCGACGACGTGGGGATCGGCGCTCTGTTCGGCCTCTACGATTGGCGGTTCGACGTGCTCGGGCTGGTCAGCCACGCCCGGTTCCTGGCCGAGCGGTTCGGCGTCGGCCCGCACACGATCAGCTTCCCCCGCCTCCGCCCCGCGATGGGCATTCGGCTGGACGAGACCCACCTGGTCAGCGATCACGACTTCAAGCGCCTGGTCGCCATACTGCGGCTCGCTGTCCCCTACACCGGCCTGATCCTGACCGCCCGGGAGAAGCCCGAAGTCCGCCGCGCGGTGATGGGCTTCGGCGTCTCACAGATCGACGCCGGCAGCCGCATCGGGCTCGGCGAATACACCGACTCCGACAGCGCCGCCGCCGCCCGGCGCCAGCAGTTCCAGCTCGGCGACATCCGCCCGCTCGACGAGGTGATACACGAGCTGGTGGAAGACGGCTACGTGCCCAGCTTCTGCACCGCCTGCTACCGGCTGGGCAGGACCGGCGAGCAGTTCATGGAGTTCGCCGTCCCCGGCTTCATCCAGAAGTTCTGTACGCCCAACGCACTGCTCACCTTTCTGGAATATCTGGAAGACTATGCCTCCCCGCACACCCGTGCCGCAGGGCTGCGCCGGCTGAATGACGAGTTGGAGAACCTGCCGGACGGAGAGATGAAGGCGGCTCTGATTGACCGTCTGCGACGGGTCCGCGAGACGGACGAACGCGACCTCTATTTCTAGCGGCCCGGCGAACCGGCCGGGCGGTGTCGGACTGAGGGTGAAAATGGCAGAGAAGCGAACGGAACAGGACTTGCTGGGCACGCTCGAGGTCCCGGCCGACGCCTTGTGGGGCATCCATAGCGCCCGGGCTGTCGGCAATTTCGACATCTCCCGGCGTCCCGTCCATCCAGAGCTGATACACGCCTTCGGCGAGGTCAAACTGGCTGCGGCAACCGCAAACCACGCTCTGGGCTATCTTGACGACTCGCGATTCGAACCCATCGCGAGGGCCTGCCGCGAGATGGCCGACGGCGAACTCGACGAACACATCGTCGTGGACGCATTCCAGGGCGGCGCCGGCACCTCGACCAATCTCAACGTCTGCGAAGTCATCGCCAACCGCGCCCTGGTCCTCGCGGGACGAACCCCGGGCGACCATACATTCATCGATCCGCTGGAGCACGTTAACCTGCATCAGTCAACGAACGACACCTACCCGACCGCTCTGCGGGTGGCGGTTTATCGGGGGCTGAAACGGCTCGAACAATGTCTGACTGCGCTCCTCGAGACGTGTCAGGCCGGGGAGCGCGAACACGCCGACACCCTGCGGCCGGGGCGGACCGAGATGATGGACGCCGTGCCCGTCACCCTGGGCCGCACGTTCGGCGCCTGGGCCGAGGCGTTCGCCCGTGACCGGTGGCGCGTCTATAAATGCACCGAGCGCATTCGCGTCGTGAACCTGGGCGGCACCGCCGTGGGGACCGGGCTCGGCGCCCCCCGATCATACATCTTCCGCGTGGTCGAAGAACTGAGGACCATTGTCCGCCTGCCCCTTGCCCGTGCCGAGAACCTGTTCGAGGCGACGCAGAACTGCGACGTTTACGTTGAAGTCTCCGGCATCCTGAAAGCGGTGGCGATGAACCTGCTCAAGGTGTCGGGCGACCTGCGATTGCTGGCGTCGGGACCGGCCACCGGCCTGGGCGAGATCGCCCTGCCGCAGCGGCAGGCCGGCAGCTCGATTATGCCCGGCAAGGTCAACCCGGTGATCCCCGAGATGATGGCCCAGGTGGCGATCCAGGCCGCAGCCCAGGACCAGGCCATCGCATTCGCTGCCGGCTCCGGCCAGCTCGAATTGAATGCGTTCCTGCCCCTGATCTCCGCGAACCTGCTCGAGATGCTCGACCTGCTCATCGGAGCGAGCCGGGCCGCCGCCGAAAAGTGCATTGGCGAGATAACGGCCGATGCCGGCCATTGCCGCGATATGGCCCTGCGCAGCCCGGCACTGGTGACCGTGCTTGTGCCCGTCGTTGGATATCACACCGCGACCGAGATTGCCGAGGTGATGCAGAAGGAACACCTCGACCTGTTCGTCGCAGCGGAACAGGTTGCCGGCCTGCCACGGGCAGACATCGAGCCCCTGGTCACGCCCGCTGCGGTCAATGCACTCGGCTTTGTCGATCGGCCACGCGGCCGGGAGGGAACTCAATGAGGAAAGCACCGTCGGGCGTTCGGCTGCATATCGGCCTGTTCGGACGCCGCAACGTGGGCAAGTCATCGCTGCTCAACGCGCTCACCGGCCAGGACGTGTCCATCGTCTCGGAAGTGCCCGGCACCACCACCGACGTGGTCACCAAGGCGATGGAACTGAAGCCGCTCGGCCCGGTCCTGTTCCTCGATACCGCCGGGCTCGATGACGTCGGCGACCTCGGCGGGAAGCGCATCGAGAAGAGCTTGCGAGCGATGGACCGGACCGACATCGCCCTGCTCCTCACCGAGAACGGCATCGGAGAATTCGAAGACCGGCTGCTCGCCGAACTCGCTGAGCGCGGGGTGCCGCGCATCGCAGTGTTCAGCAAGTCGGACCTCCACGAGCCGGACGAACGGGAGATAGAGCGGGCATCGCAACTGGCGGACGAGGTCGTGGTCACCTCGACGGTGACCGGGGCCGGCGTGGCCGACGCCCGAGAAGCCCTCATCAAGCATGCCCCGGCCGATTTCATCAACCGGGCCGGTATCCTGCCCGACTTCATCGGACCGGGCGACACGGTCTTCCTCGTCGTCCCCATCGACCTCGAGGCGCCGACCGGCCGGCTCATTCTCCCCCAGGTGCAGACCCTCCGCGAGGTGCTCGACAACGATGCCCGGGCGATCGTGGTCAAGGAGCGCGAGCTCGCCGACACGCTCAATATGCTGAAAGCACCGCCCCAACTCGTCGTGACCGATTCGCAGGTGCTCCAGAAGGTCGCCGCCGATGTCCCGCCCGACATCCCGCTCACCGGATTCTCGGTCCTGTACGCCCGGTGGAAAGGCGACCTGGAGACGCTGGCGAAAGGGACCATGGCCATCGACGACCTGGCGCCGGGCAGCCGAGTGCTGGTGGCGGAGGCCTGTACCCACCATCCCATCGGCGACGACATCGGGCGGGTGAAAATCCCACGCTGGCTGCGCCAGTATGTCGGCGGCGACATCGAGTTCACCCACGTCCAGGGGCACGATTTCCCCGGCGACCTAAGCGACTATCAGCTCGCCATCCTCTGCGGCTCGTGCATGCAGAACAGACGCGAGGTGCTCACCCGTCTCGATCGATGCCGACGGGCGAACCTCCCGGTGGCCAACTACGGCCTGGTCATCGCCCGGTCGCTCGGCATCTTCGCCCGCGCTCTCTCGCCGTTCCCCGAGATTCGCGACAGCATCGGAATCCACTGATAGAGCCAAAGGTGCCACCCGCACCGACGGCTCGTTCTCC
>PWKM01000237.1 GCA_003559755.1 Planctomycetota bacterium | reverse complement strand
GGGCATCGTGGCGTCCCCCTGGGGGCGGTTCGGAGATCGGGTTCCGTCGGATGCCCTTGTTATACGCGGCGGGGCCGTGAAATGCAAGCCCCCGGCCGGTAACATTCGACCCTCACCCGCCGGGGAGAGGAGGCCGGTCGGCGGGCGGTGGGCGGTGCCCGGCTACTGCTCGGGGCCCAGGTCGAGTTCGGCGTGGTCGGGGGAACTCAGCTCGTCGATCTTGTCGATGGGCTTCTCGAGCTGGCTGACGCGGGTGGTCGAGAGCCGGCCGTAGGTCTTGTTGACCGTGCCGAGCTGGTTGCCCAGCTTGTCGAGCTCTTCCTTGAACTTCTGCCACTGCTTGCCGAAGGTGTGGATGAGGGCGACCATCTCGCGGGCCTTTTCCTGGACGGCGAAGTTCTTGGCCGCCTGGCGGATGACGGCGAGGACGGCGTAGAGGGTCAGCGGCGAGCAGAGCACGATCTTCCGCTCGAGTGCCGAGTCGATGACCGTCGGGTCGATCTCGTGGATCGAGGCGTACACCTGCTCGTTCGGGATGAACACCAGGGCGTAGTCGACCGTCTGGTCGGCCGGGTTGATGTAGTCGCGGGTGGCGACCTCGCGGATGCGGCTGCGGACGTCGCTGATGAACGCCTTGCCGAACTGGGCCTTCTGCTCCTCGGACTCGGCGTCGAGGTAGCGCAGGTAGTTGGCGAGCGGGAACTTGACGTCCATGTTCAGCTTGAGCCCGTTCGGCAGGGGGAAGGTGAAGTCGGGCCGGGTCCCCTGCTCGGCCTGCTGCTGCTTGAAATAGTTGACGTTCTCGACGAACCCGGCGAGCTGGAGCACGTCCTCAGCCATCCGCTCGCCCCATTGGCCCCGGTGCTGGGGGTTGGCGAGTGCGGCGTGGAGCTGGCCGGCCGTCTCCCGGAGCTTGCTCGTCTCCTCGGCCGCCGACTTGAGCTGTGCGGCGAGTGCCTGGTGCGAGCCCTCGCGCTCGCGGTCCACCTTGTGCAGGAACTCGCCCACTTCCTTGAGCCGGGCGGACATCGTCTCGAGGTTCTGGTCGATGAGCTTCTTGTTCCCCTCGAGGTCCTGTTTGGCCGACTCGGTCTGGCTGGAGAGCGCTTCCTTCGCCAGTTGGATCACGTGCTCGCTGTTCGCCTGGAGCGCTTGCTGCGACAGGCCGGCAAACGCATTCCGCATCTGCTCTTCGTCCGCCGCCCGACGAGACCGCAGGACGAAAAACACGGCGCAGGCCGCAGCCGTGGCGAGGACCAGCCCGATGGCGAATCCGATGAACAGTTCCATAATCAGACCTCCCGATATACGACCGCTATTTTAGGGAAGCGGGGCCGACGGCGCAACCTCACGGTCCCGGGAAAGTGCCTTGCGCCTGCACACCATCGGTGCTATAGTGCTGTAGGTCAAACACTCCCTGTTTTCGAGAGGTTGTCAAGAATGCGAAGATCCCTCTGCCCGTTTCTTGTTGTCCTTACGGCCGTTTTCGCATCCGGCTGCGTACTTAATCTCGGCGGGACGATAGGCCGCTGCTGCCCGGACAAGGCCTCGCCAGCCGCGCCGAAGCCCGAGTACCAGCGGGCGGTGGACGCGGTCTATCCCGCCCTGGTCCGGCTCGAGGTGGTCCGGCCCGAGTTCCGGGGCGGTCGCGAGGTCCGGGGCCAGACCAGCGGCAGCGGCGTCATCATCTCGCCCCAGGGCCACATCGTGACCAACCACCACGTGGCCGGCCGGGCGACCCAGGTCATCGCCGTGCTGCCCGACAAGGAGGAGGTCCGGGCCCGCCGGGTCGGGACCGACCCGATGACGGATATCTGTGTGCTCAAGCTGGAGGGCGACCGGACGTATCCTTACGCCCGGTGGGGCGACTCGTCGAAGGTGGCGGTCGGCGACACGGTCCTGGCCATGGGCAGCCCCGGGGCACTGTCCCAGTCGGTCACCGCGGGGATCGCCAGCAACGTCGATCTCGTGCTGCCCGACTTCTATCGGAGGGTGTGGGTGGACGACGAGGACGTGGGGGCGCTGGTGAAGTGGATCGCGCACGACGCGGCGATCTTCCCCGGCAACAGCGGCGGCCCGCTGGTCAACCTCGAGGGCGAGGTCGTCGGGATCAACGAGATCGGGCTGGGCCTGGGGGCGGCGATCCCATCCAACCTCGCCCGGCAGGTCGTCGAAGAAATCCTCCGCCGGGGACAGCCCGAACGAAGCCAGATCGGCATCGTCGTACAGCCGATGCTGGAAGGGCTCGGCCGGAGGAGCGGCGTGTTCGTGGGCGGGGTACTGCCGGACTCGCCCGCCGAGCAGGGCGGGCTGCTGCCCGGCGACATCATCCTCTCGTACGCGGGCCAGCCGGTGAACGTCCGGTTCGCCGAGGACCTGCCCGACCTCAACCGGCTCATCGCGGCCACCCCCGTCGGCGACCGGGTGCGCGTGGTGGTCGAACGCGACGGCGAGCGGAAGACACTGACCCTCCAGACACGGCTCCGCGAGCCGGCCCGGACGGAGCAGCGGGAACTCACCCACTGGGGGATGGCGGCCCGCGACATCACCGAGACCCGAGCCCGATGGATGCGGCGGGAATCGACCGACGGGGCGGTCGTCACCTCGCTGCGGTCAGGCGGGCCGGCCGCCACCGCGAAACCGGCGATCAGCTATGGAGATATCATCACCGCGGTCAACGGAGAACCGATCGCCAGCACCCAGGACCTCATCCGATACACCAACCGGATCGTCGAGGGCCAGGACGAGCAGGTGCCCGTTCTGGTCGCCTTCGAGCGGGGCCGCCAGCAGTGGCTCACTCTGGTGAAGGTAGGGATCGAGGACCTGCCCACGCGGGTACCGGAGGTCCGGAGGGCCTGGCTGCAGGCATCGACGCAGGTGCTCACCGCCGACCTGGCCGAGGCGCTCGAGCTGGAGGGCGTGACCGGGGTCCGCCTGACCGAAATCTTCGAGGGCGGAAACGCCGACCGCGCCGGCCTGCAGGTGGGCGACATTGTGACCGCGGTCGAAGGCGAGGCCGTTCGCGCCGTTCGGCCCGAGGATGACGACGTGTTCCCGGCGATGATCCGCCGGCTCCGCGTCGGCGCGGAGGCCGCGTTCAGCGTCATCCGAGACGGCGAACAGAAAGAGATCGCAGTCGAACTGGTCCGCAGCCCGATGGCTCCCCGCGAGAT
Source organism: Planctomycetota bacterium (assembly GCA_003559755.1). Lineage (GTDB taxonomy): Bacteria > Planctomycetota > PUPC01 > PUPC01 > PUPC01 > PUPC01. Next base: position 5,625 of record PWKM01000237.1, on the reverse strand, counting down.
GGAGCGATACCGCAGGATGGATTTCGGGTTCAGTGCCCGGGACATCTCGGAGGAAGACGCCCGCCGGCGCCGGCTCGAGGAAGACATCGCCGGGCCGATCATCACGGACATCGAGTCGGGCAGTCTCGTCGAGGTCGGCGGCCTGCGGACCGGCGACATTGTCCTGCGGATCGACGGCCGGCCGGTGCCCACCATCGCCGAGCTCAAGAACATCATGACGGACATCGAGGCGGAAGAGCCGGACCGGCTGGTCTTCTTCGTGCGGCGCGGCATCATCACCGCGTTCATCGAGGTGGAGACCCCGTGGATGCAGGACGACGAGGGCACGTAATCGGCGTGCGCTCGACCAACCGAGTGGACGGCCCCCACCCCTGGCGGGCGGCCGCGAGAAAGGAGGCGGCTATGCGACGTGGCTCAGGTCGGACTGTTGTGATGTGGACGGGTGTGATGATGGCGGCCCTGCTGCTGCCGGGCCACGCCCGGTCCGATGAACTGGCAGAAGCGACGCGGGGGATGGTCGAGCGGTACGGCGACAGCGTCGTCACGCTGAAGGTCGTCGCAGCGGCCGGGGACCGGGAGCACACCTACGAGGCCCAGGGGACCGTCCTCGACGCGTCCGGCCTGATCGTCGCCTCGAACCTCGCCGTGGACCCGTTCAGCCATTATCCCGGGGCGGACTCGGAGATAAAGAGCGTCAGCTTGATCCGCGAGGACGGGACCGAGCTCCCGCTCGAGCGCCTGCTGCGGGACGAAGACCTCGACCTGTTGTTCCTCCGGCCCGAGGCCGAGGAGGGCGAAGAGGTCGAGCTGAGCCACATCGAGGCCGGCGACGAGGGCGCCGACCTCGAGCTGGCGGAACAGGTGGTCGTCCTGTCACGCCTGGGGCCGACCGACGACCGGGAACACGCCGTCCTCATCGGGCGGGTCCAGGCGATCATCACCCGCCCGCGCAAGATGTACGTGGTCGGTATGCTCGGCGGGGTCGGCACCATGGGCGTTCTCGGCTCGCCCGTCTTCGACACCGAGGGCCGACCGGTGGGCATTATGGTTGTCCGGCACTCGGGCAGGGATGTCCGGGGGCAGATCGGACGGGGGCAGGACGCATACATGGCGGTCGTGTTGCCCATCGCCGAGATGAGCGACGGCATCAAACAGGCGAAGGGCGAAGACCCGGATGAATGATCGCGGGAACCGGCGGGCGAACGCGCTGCGGCGGGCGTGCCTGCCAGCCGGTTGAGCTGGCCGCAGAGCCGGTGCCGTGATTACCGCCGCCCGGCCCGCAATGCCGAGCCGGGACTGTGAAGCCGCTGCCCCCCTGATTGAGACAAGCAGGGGCGGCGTTCGGCCTGGCCTGGGGCCCGGGGTCGTTCGGGGGAGTGCAATCGGATGTTTCAGTGACGACATGCGGCGGGGGGCACCCGTTGGTCGGGCGCCCCCGCGAACTCTGCTCGGGTATCGTTTATTCGTAGACCGGCAGCCACAGGACGTCGCCGGTGCTGATCTCGAACGGCGGTGCCAGCCCGCTGAGTTCGGCGATCGTCCGCCATTCCTTCCAGTCGCCGAGCTGCCGCCGTGCGATCTCCATGACGTCCTTGATGTCGTTGGGCCGGACGACGTATCGCTCCCTGCCCACCATCTCCCGCTCGGTCGGGGTCCGGGTGGTGGCGGTGGTCCGGGTCGGCTCGTCCACGCTGACCGATGCCCCGCGCGGAGGCATCTTCAGCTTCTGGTCGACGCGGATGGCATACGGCTCCGACAGGTCGTTGAGGGCGGCGATCTCAGCCCACCTTCGGACGGTGCCCAGTTCTCGCTGGGAGATCTCGGAGATGGTATCGCCGGGCTTGACGGTGTACTCCCAGATGTCGTCCTGGCTGGCATCTGTGGACTCCCGGGCGGCGGTCCGTTCAGGAGTCCGATCAGGAGTCCGTTCAGCGGCCCGTTCCGGTTGCGTTTCCGGCTCCGCCTCGCGTTCCTCCGGCTCGTCGGCGGGCGAGCGGTCCGGTGTACGGCGGGTTTCCGGCTCCTCTGGCCGTGTCCGGTCCGGACGTACCCTTCGGGCTTCTTCCCGTTCTTGGGCCAACTGGTCCAGGTGCTCGAACGGGCTGTCGATGAACCCGAAATCGGGCTCGATACTATCGGGCGGGGGTGTGACCGCCTGCTCGATAGATGTTTCCGCCTCGCCGCGGTCCGGGTCGCCCTTGACCAGGATGATGACCAACAATCCGACAACAATCAACACAACAACGATTCCGATTTTTGCGTCCCTGTTCATGTCCCTCTCCTAGAACTGCCTTACCGGCCCAAAGCGGGGAATCACAGGCCCCCAGTGACGCGGATGCCACACACGGCACCCGTGTTTGTTCCATTATTCTATATCGTCATGGGCGGCGTCGGAACTTGAGCGGTTTTCGGGGAAGAATCAGGAAAGTTTCGTGCCGAGAAACGGCGGGGCGCGGCCTGCCGGACGGCGGGCGCGAGGCCGGCCAGTGCGCGGTATTTCAACCCGGGCGGACCTGCTCTGCGATGAGGGTGAGCGGGGTCGAGTCGGTGATCCGCACGGTGACGAACTCGCCGGGCCGGGGCGGGGGGCCTTCGGGCACGGGAAATACCGCGATGTCGTTGCCGCGCGTTCGCCCGGTCAATCGGTCGGGGTCGCGCTTGCTGGGGCCTTCCACCAGCAGCTCGAACTCCCGGCCTTCCTTCGCCCGGTTCTGTGCCCGGGCGACCTCTTCCTGGGCGTCCAGCAGCGCCTGGTTCCGCTCCTTCTTCACCGCGTCGGGCACGTCGTCTGCCATCTCGGCGGCCCGGGTGCCCGGCCGGGGCGAATATTTGAAGATGAAGCACTGGTTGAACCCGCCGTGGCGGAGCAGCGCGACGGTCGCCGCGAAGTCCTCGCCGGTCTCGCCGGGGAACCCGACGATGAAGTCGCTGGCGATCTCGATGCCGGGGACGGCCTCCCGCGCCGCATCCAGCCGCCGGCGGTAGAACTCGGCGGTGTAGCCCCGGTTCATTGCCGACAGGATGCGGTCGGACCCCGACTGGGCGGGCATATGCAGGTGCTCGCAGACCGAGGGCAGCCGCTCGACGGCGCGGAGCAGGCGGTCGGAGACGTCGGCCGGATGGGAGGTGACGAACCGCAGCCGCCGCAACCCCGGAACCCGGTCCAGCCGCTCGAGAAGCCCGGCAAGGTCGGTCTCGTCGTGCCCATAGGCGGCGACGTTCTGGCCGAGGAGCGTCACCTCGACGCAGCCGTCGTCCACCAGGCCGCGCACCTCCCGTTCCACCACGTCGGGATGGCGGCTGGCCTGGCGCCCCCGCACGTAGGGGACGACGCAGTAGCTGCAGAACGAGTCGCACCCCCGCATAATCGACACGAACGAGCGGAACGGCTCGGGCCGGAGGTCGGGCTTCCTGTCGATGGTCATCTGCTCGTCGTCGGTGGCCACGATCCGTTCGCCGCCGCTCCGGGCACGCTCGACCAGCCGGGGCAGGTCGGTGAACCGGCGGGTCCCGCAGACGACGTCGAGGTATGGGTAGCGCTCGAGCAGCCGGTCGCCCTCGCGTTGTGCCATGCAGCCCATCAGCACCAGGACCAGGCGGGGGTCGCGCTGTTTGGCCGCCTTGAACCGGCCCAGGTTCGACAGGGCGCGGTCCTCGGCGTGTTTCCGAACGCTGCAGGTATTGATGACGATGGTGCCCGCCCGATCGGCATCGGGGGTGGTGGCGATGCCCTGTTCCTCGAACCGTCCGGCGGCCAGCTCGGAATCGAGCCGGTTCATCTGGCATCCGAACGTGAGGAAACAGACCGTGTTCGGGTCGCGTTCGGGATGGGCCATACTCACCAGTCCGTCTGTTTCAGGAAGTCGAGGGCGCGGCGTGCGGCGTCGTCGGGGTGGACCTCGGTCCCGCTCAGGTCCACGGTCAGCCAGCCGTCGTATTCCGCCTCCTCGAGCGCGGCGAAGAGGGCGGGGAAGTCGACGAGGCCGGTGCCCGGCACGACGACGGTGCCGTCGTCGTCGATGTCGCGCAGGTGTACGTGTCGCAAGGCGGGGCCCAGGCGCCGCACGGCGGCTGCGGGGTCCTCGTCCGCCCGCAGGCAGTGCCCGGTATTGAGATCGGTCCCGACCTCCTCGTCGCCCACGGCTTCGAGTATCCGCAGTACGTCCTCGGCGGAGCGGATGAGCAGGTCGGGCTGGGGGCAGATGAGCAGGGGCGGGCACTTGTCCCTGGCCGCCGCCTGGGCGACTTCGCGGAGCCCGTCGCGGAAGTATCGGAGTGCGTCGTCGGGGGCGACCTCGTCGGTCGGGCCGCCCCCGATGGTGCTGACCGTCGGCGCCCCCAGGGCGATGGCCAGTTCGCCGGCATCGAGTGTGTGCTGAACGCGCTCGCCTCGCAGGACGCGGTCGGCTTCGACCCACGACGGGCGCACCTCGTCGCGGATGGCGGTCATCGGGCCGGCGTTCACGTTGGACACCGCCAGCTTTCGCCTGGCCAGCTCGGTGCGAAGCACGTCCCGGCCCGCCTTGTCGAGGGCCGGCGGATAACCGTGCGGGATGTCGGCGACGACCTCGATCCCGTCGTAGCCAGCGAGGGCGACGTGGCGGACCGCTTCGGTGAGCTTGAACCGGCGGTAGGCGCCGGACGAGAGGGCGAATTTACTCAACAGACGAATCCTGACGCTTCAAGGACCAGGAACGCCAGCGCCCGGGCACCGGCCGCGAGCCGACGCAGGTCGATCTGTTCGTCGGGGCCGTGGGCCAGGTCGGGCCGGCCGGGGCCGAACACGATGACGTCCCGGTCGGGGAAAAATTCGGCGAAAATGCGGGCGTCGCTGCTCCGGCTCGAACCGGCCGGAGGCGGCGGAGCGGGTACGCCGGCTCGCTCTCCCGCCTGCTCGGCGTACACCGCCAGGGCGGAGTCGGGCGGGCGGTCGAACGCGTCGTTGTGCAGCCGCTCGAACGTCACCTCGACCCGGGGCAGGGCCGACCGCGCGGCTCGGCGGACCCGGTCGCACACGTCGCCGACGCCGTGAGTGGGCAGGAAGCCCTGGCTGCCCTCGACGACGAGCGTGGGGGCGCTGTGGCCGACCAGCCGGATGTCGACGGCCTTGCCCGGAGTTCGCAGGTCGGCCAGAGCGAGAATCACATACGCCGCCTTGACCGCGGCACTGCCGCACCGGTCGGGCCGGCCCACCTCGTCCGGCCCGCCGTGGAGGGTGATCCGGCAGCATTCGTCGGACCGGGGCTCGACGGTCAGGTGCCGGTGCGGGTCGGCCGTCTCCGCCTCCGGCGGCTGCTCGCCGCAGCCGGCGATATACTCGTCGATTGCCCGGCGCGCGGCCTGCTCGATGGCCGTCAGGTCGAGGTCGGACCGGACCTCGAGCTCGATCCGCTCGTTGACCTGTGCCGGCCCCGAGCCGAACGGGCCGATCACCCCGTGGTTGGTGGACACCGGGCGGTCGGGGAAGAGCGGATGGCGGCTCTCCTCTCGGATGGCCCGGCCCGCCTCTTCGAGTGCGATGATGAGGTCGGCGGCGGCCTCGGCGGCCCGGTCGGGCGGGACGGGCAGTTCGGCCCGGTACCAGACTTCGCCCGGGGCGGCGGTGCAGGCGCCGAGACCGGTCGG
>PWKM01000012.1 GCA_003559755.1 Planctomycetota bacterium | reverse complement strand
TATCATCCATTCACCTCGTTGGTGCGGCTGTTTGGCTGATTTTTCTGCCGCCATTTTAACAGCTCAGCACCAACGAGGCCATTTTCATTCGATCCCCCAAAATGCTAACGCAGAATCCGGGTGGGAAGAGGGAGTTGACGCGGATCATGGCCGTTGCTATCGTCTATACCCGGACCCAGGAGCCAGAAGCCTTCGGAGGTCGAGTGTGCTGATTTCATTTGCGGTCGCCCTGTTCGCGTCTGCCGTGATCTGTTCGGCGGTCCTGTCGATTGTCGTCCGGCGACTGGCGGTAAGAGTCGGTCTGATCGACAGACCGGCCCGTCGCAAAATGCATGCTGAGCCGACGCCATTGGGCGGCGGGATCGCTATTTTCGCCACGACTGCCGGGATTATTTGCGCCGCCCTGCTCTTTGCCATCATTCAGAATGCGGTGGGCATCAGCTCCCGGCTGCCCGGTCTGCTGCACAACCAGATACCGCTTGCGGTGGCCCGTGCCCCGGTAGCGTTTTATGTGCTCGCCGGGGGGGCCGTCATCTTCGTGCTCGGCCTTGTGGACGACATTCGCGGGCTGCGGCCCTGGCAGCGGCTGGTGGTCCAGGCGGGGGTAGCAGCGGCTCTCTATTTCGCGTCCGAGGACCTTCGGCTGACCGCGTTCGCCGAGTGGCCGGTGCTCCCTTTCTGCTACACGGTCTTGTGGATCGTCGGGCTGACCAATGCATTCAACCTCCTTGACAACATGGACGGGTTGAGTGCCGGGGTCGCGATGATTGTCTCGCTGGTTCTGATCGTCATCGCGGTGATGACCGAGCAGTACTTCATGGCGGCGACGCTGCTGGTCTTTGGCGGCGCACTGCTCGGGTTTCTCAGTTTGAACTTCCCGCCCGCCTCGTTGTTCATGGGCGACGCCGGCAGCATGTTCATCGGATATATGCTGGGGGTATCGACCATCCTGTTCACCTACTTTGTGCCCGGCGAGGGCATCAGCCCGGTGTCCGCCCTGCTCACGCCGGTCGTCGCGATGGCAGTCCCGCTCTATGACACCATCTCGGTGATACTCATACGCCTGGGCGAGCGGCGGCCGATTATGGTCGCGGACAAGAGCCATTTCTCTCACCGCCTGGTCGATCTGGGCATGACCCCGCGTTCCGCCGTCCTGACGATATATCTGTTCACCCTGGCGACCGGACTGCTCGCCCCGCTGCTGCTCAAGGTCCGCCCCGCTCTATCGTGGCTGGTGCTGGCCGACGTCGCCCTGCTGTTGTTCCTCGTATGGCTGATCGAGCATGCCGGCCGCATCGGCCGCACACAGGGAGGGCAACAGTGATGAGCGACCGAACCGAGGGGAGCAGTTCCGACCGTTTCGCCGTTTTCTTCTCGCGGGCGCTTCTGTCGACTGGCCTCTTCCTGTTGGTGCTGACCCCGATCGCCATTGTCACCATGGCCGGGACGGGAACGGATGCCATGCATCTCCTGACCCTGTCGCTGGGGTTCGCCGGGGCGTTCTTTCTTTTCCTTCAGATGATTTTCGACTGGCGGCTGCGAGTGCCCTGGGGCTGGCCTGTTTTGCTGGCGGCGGGCATGCTGCTCATCGGGGTCGCTTCGGGATTGTTCTCGGACTGCCCGCAGGCCGCGATTATGACGCTGCTCACCTGGGTCGGGTATCTCGCAGTATTTTTGCTGGGAACGCTTATGGGCCGCGGGGATGCCGGCCGGAAGGCCACGCGAGCCATCTGTGCTCTCGCCCTGCCCCTGGCGGTATACGCCGTGCTTCAATATGGGGTTCTGCTCGACAAACTCGCCGAGACTATCCGCGAGGATAAAACGACGGTGCTGGCCCGGATGGGATTATCCGAACGGGATTACGAGGCGCTGCTGCGGCGTGCCGAGAGCAAACGGGCGTTCGGCACCTTCGCCCTGCCGACCAGTCTGGCGGCTTTTTTCCTGCTCACGATTCCGCCGTCAGTCGCTTTCGCCGCGTCTGCGCGAACCAAACAGGCGCGCTCCCTGTCAGCCGCTGTTGTGGCCCTGGCTGCAATCGGCCTGTTTCTCACGTTTTCCAAGGGCGGCTGGCTGGTCGCATCGATGGTGCTCATCTTCTTCCTGGTCGTGCAGGGCCGCAGTTGGCTGCGGCAACAGTGGAAGACATGCGGAATTGCAGTGCTTGCCGCGGCTTTGACAATGGGCATCTTCTATACCGTCTCGCCCGGCCTGCGGGGGCGTCTGGGTGCAATGCGACACGAGTTCTCCGCCTCCGCCCGGGTGCGCGGGCAGTACTGGACGGCGGGCCTTTCGATGTGGCGGACCCGGCCGGTTCTGGGTGTGGGCCCGGGGAACTTCCGACACCACTATCTTCGTCACAAGCCGGTCGCCGCCGAAGAGGTGCGACACGCTCATAACGATTACGTCCAACTGCTGGCGGAGGGCGGCCCGGCTGCGGCAGTGCTCTACGGCCTGTTCTGGCTGACGGTGCTGGCTATAGCGTGGCGGGGCGTGAGAAAAAGCACAACGGAAACCGGCCCGGTCATTGAGCCCGGCCCCGATCACGTGGAGAAATCGAGGCCGCTCCCCGCCCGGTGGCTCGTGCCCGCTGCCGGGCTGTGCGGCATTGCGATGGCCGAACTGCTCGCCCGCCCGATGTCCATCACCGAGAGCGATTGGGTGAACCGGTTGGCGTTTCTTGCATTTGCTGCCCTGTGGGCCGTCGGCTATGCCCTCTTCGGCCTGTTTCCGGCCAAATCACAATCCCGGCGTCCCCTGCAGATTGGCCTTGTAGCGGGACTGCTTGCCCTCGCTCTGCATTCTTTTCTCGATCCGAATCTGTACGTCGAGGGGGTTGCGACCGTGGCGTTCGCCCTCGCCGGGATTGTCTCCGCTCCCACGTTGCGGCATCGCACGGTGCAGCTCCGGGCCGGGCAGCGGCTGGTTGTGTTGATCGTGGGAACGGTGTTCTGTCTGGGCGTACTTTTCGCAGTGTCGCGGGCGTCGCTCGCGCGGACTACGGTTCAACAGGGCGAGGCCGTTCTTGGCCAACTTCGCGCGGCCGACCGCCCGGATGAAGTGCGACGGCTGGCGGCGCAGGGAGAAGCGATATTCTCGGAGGCAGTCCGCGGCAATCCGTTTGATTTCCGGGCGCATCTCGGGCGGGCCGAATGCCTCGAGATACAGCTCGCTTTGCACTCGACGCGCGAGAACTTCTCCGAAGCGGTGTCGGCGTGGCGGAGCACCATCCGTCGCAATCCGTCGGTCGCCGAGTTTCACTGGCGGCTGGGCGAGTTGTTCGCGAATTATGCGGACCGGTTTCCGTCCCTGATCTCGGACCGATACGCCCCAGACTACATCGAAATCACGCCCCCCCTGCCCTCCCCTGTGCGGGACGTCTATCGGCCGGCCGTCGCCAACCTGACTCGGGCAGCGGAGCTCGCACCGACCAGCCCTCGGGTGCGCCTGCGTTATGGCAGAGTGCTCAAGCAAGCCGGCCTGGCCGAGGCGGCGACCGAGCAGTTTCATACCGCTCTGGAGTTGAACCGACGGATGATCGAAGGGCGTGCACCCGAACGCCAGTTGCTTGGCCCGGCTGAGCGGGACGAGATAAAGCGGGAGCTCAAGTTGATTGAGACGGGCGGGGGTGGTATAATTCATTTTGAAAGGCCGGGGCACCGATGACTTCACCGCGACAATATATACTTCTTTTATCGCTGCTGCTTATCCCTGCTGGGTGCGGGCGTCCCCGTACCGCTTATGTCCGGCCCGATGCTTTGTATGAGCAGGCAACCGAGGTGGCCGATGACGGTCGCCACCTTGCGGCAGCCCGGTTACTGGAACAGTTCGCCCGGGATTTCCCGCACGATCAGCGGGCACACGTCGCCCAGTACAACAGCGGGATCGAATATCGTGCCGCGGGCGAGCCGGCTCGGGCCTTCCGGGCCTTCAAGACCCTGCGGCGGCGGTTCGAGTATTCCTGGCTCATACCGGATGCGAACGAACATGTTCTGGAGATCGGCCGGGAGCTTCTGGAGGCCGGTGACCGGTTGGGTCTGGAGGCGCTGGAGTTTGTGATAACGTCCGCCCGGCGGAGCGCGTCGGCGGTCGAGGCACATCTGGCCCTCGGCGACTATTACTATGAACGGGGCCGGTTCGGCGACGCCCGTCACGAGTTTGCCACGGTCGGAGCCGAGTACCCGAATCACGAGAAAGCTCTGTACGCGGAGTTCCGGGCCGCTCTCTGCGCCTATCGGCAGATCGGCAGGCCCGTGCGCAACATGCAACACCTGCGGGAAGCCCGCGTCCGATTTCAGGAGTTGGTCGATTCCGACCTCGAGCCGAGGCAGCGAGAACTGGCGGAACGCTATCTCAAAGCCACTGCCGACCTGGGGGCCGACCGCCATCTGGACATGGCTCGGTTCCACCTGAAACAGGGCCGGCTGTCGCGGGCCCGGGCCCATCTGGAGGAAGTGGTCCGCAGGTATCCGGAGGCCGGAGAACGAGTCGCCGCCGCACAGGAAGTTCTGCACCTGATCCAAAACCGGTATAATACAGAGGAATGAAGACATTGAACCGAAAAGCGATATGGTCCCTGGCCGTGGTGGCTGCTCTTTCGAGTTGTGCCGGATATACCCATGGGTTCCGTTTGCCGGAGGGGGCAGAAGACGTCGAGACTGTCGCGGTCGACATGTTTCGGAACAGAACATTATATATGAACCTTGATAGTGAATTTACGCTGGCACTGCAGCGGGAGATCGAGGCGAAAACCCCGCTGCGCATCGCCAGCCGTGACGAGGCGGACACACTGATCACCGGCTCGATCGAAGATTATGAGAAGGTAGTACTGAGAGAGTTCGAGACCGACGAGGTGTCCAGATATCGGATCATCATGACCGTGAACTACACCTTCGAACGATTGTCGTCGGACGGGGCTGAGCGCCGGGTGATAAGGTCGGCGACCGGCTTGAGGCGATCGGCTGAGTACGAAGTCCGCTCGGCCGTCCCCGAATCCCAGGCCCGAGCGCGAGCGGTTCGGCGTACGGCGCGCGGGCTGGTCAGCCACTTGTTTGAAACCTGGTAAAAAGGAGTATATCGCTTGCCGGACATGCAGAAACCACCTGGAAAAAAAGGGCCCGGACCGTCCGATCAACGCCCGCCCGCCCGATTCGGCCGGGGCTGGATATTCTGGCTTTTGATTATCGGCCTCATCGCCGTTTTCTGGCACCTGAGCTCGGACACGATGACCGATGCCAAATCGGTCGGTCTGACCACATTCCGGAACCACATATTAGAAGGCCACGTAGAACAGATCACCGTAAAGAGCGACTACTGGGAGGCCCGATTAAGAGAACCGGAGGAAGGCGAGCCGTACCCAACAAAAGAAGGCGCCAAGGTCCAGGTCATTCGTTATCAAACACCGTACGAGGACGGCTCCTCGATCGAAGCCCAAAAGATTTATGAGACGATCGAACGGTTCAACGAAAAGGTCGAACGGGCGCGTGCCGAAGAGGTCGAGGAACCCGAACTGGCCAGGTACGCCCGATATGAGCCGCTCGATCCGGTCAACAAGACCGCGACAGGCCGGCTCTGGACTCTCTTCATTACGGTGCTCCCCTTCGTCCTGATCTTTGGGCTGATGTACTTCCTCTTCTTCCGACACATGCGTGCGCCCGGCGGCCAGGGCATCCTGTCGTTCGGCAAGAGCCGGGCCCGCCTCTCCGAAAAGGAGAAGGTGAACATCACATTTGACGACGTGGCCGGGATCGAAGAGGCCAAAGAAGAAGTCCAGGAGATCGTCCAATTCCTGAAGAATCCCGAACGCTTCCGCAAGTTGGGCGGCCGTCTTCCCCACGGCGTCCTTCTCGTCGGGCCGCCCGGCTCGGGCAAGACGCTGCTGGCCAAGGCGATCGCAGGCGAGGCGGACACGCCTTTCTACTCCATCAGCGGTTCTGACTTTGTCGAGATGTTCGTCGGTGTCGGTGCCTCGCGTGTGCGCGACTTGTTCCAGCAGGCGAAAGCCAATTCGCCCTGCATCATTTTCCTCGATGAGATCGACGCGGTCGGACGCCAGCGGGGGACCGGGCTCGGTGGCGGACACGACGAACGCGAGCAGACACTGAACGCGATTCTTGTCGAGATGGACGGGTTCGAGACCGACCAGGCGGTGATGGTCATCGCTGCGACCAATCGGCCGGACGTACTCGATCCAGCCCTGCGCCGACCGGGTCGGTTCGACCGCCAGATCATTGTCGATCTGCCCGATATCAAGGGCCGCGAGGGCATCCTCAAAGTCCACTCCCGGACGATCAAGCTGGACAACGAAGAAGACCTGAAGACCATCGCCCGCAGCACCCCCAGCTTCTCCGGGGCCGACCTCGAGAACCTGATTAATGAAGCCGCCATTCTGGCCACCATGCGGAACCACGACGCCGTCCTGCTCCGGGACCTGGAAGACGCTCGCGACCGTGTCCTGTGGGGACGAGAGCGGCGAAGCAAGGTGATCGACGATGCGGAACGACGAATTATCGCCATACACGAGGCGGGCCATGCCATCGTTGCCCACCTCGACCCCGACCACGAGCCGCTCCACAAAGTGGGGATCATCCCGCGCGGAATGGCGCTGGGCGCCACCATGCATCTGCCAGAGAAAGACCAGTACATGCTGGGCCGGCGCAAGGCAATGGCAAGCATCGCCACCCTGATGGCCGGCCGAGCGGCCGAGGAGTTGTTCTGCGATGACATCCACACCGGTGCCGCGGACGACATCCGGCGGGCGACAGACATCGCACGTCGAATGGTGACACAATGGGGAATGAGCGACGACCTCGGCCCCATCGTATATGGCGACGTGGAAGAACACCTGTTCCTGGGCAGAGAAGTCTCCCGTCACGAACAGGTCAGCGGCGAGATCGTCAGGAAAATCGACAAGGAAATACGGCGTATCATCGACGAAGCCACCGAGACGGCCAGAAAATACCTGACGGAGAATGCAGAAGCGGTCGAAGCGGTTGTCAAAGAATTGCTCAAACGAGAGGTCCTCACGGCAGATCAGGTCGATCGACTCATCCGCGGCGAGGGACTGCCCGAACCGGCACCGATCCCGGCTCAGGCCCTAAGTGAAGACACTCCGCCGGAAGCAGATACCGCAGAGGACGCGGACCCGGAAACTGCCGAGCACCAGACTGATACCCCCGACCAGAAACCCGGTTACTCGCCCGTCCAGTGACGAGGCACACCAGGCCCCATCGTGGCCTGCAAGGAGAGCGATGATAAATGACTGGGTGATTGCCCGCTCGGCACTGGACCTGAACCCGCGTGTCGTCGGATGGGACGATGCCGGCGCCCCCACCCGAGTTGAATTGGACGACGGCAGCGTCATCGAGGGGAACGGGATGCCCGTACGAGACCGAGCCCGCCAACTGGACGGTCCGGCCCAGGTGGTCCTGTCAACGCTCGACGCATTCGAAGACCGCCCCCGGTCCTTTGAATGCCACGGCCGGAGGTTGGAACTTGATGGCCGAACGGCGGTGATGGGGATCATCAACACGACACCGGACTCGTTTTCGGACGGCGGTCGGTTCTTCGACGCCGACCGGGCAATCGAGCACGGTCTGGCCCTGATCGAAGACGGGGCCGACATACTGGACATCGGCGGCGAGTCCACCCGGCCGGGAGCCGAGCCCTGCTCCGCTGAGGAAGAACGCCACCGTACAGAACCGGTCGTCGCGGCCTTGGCGGAGAAAACCGACGTGCTCATCTCCATCGACACCAGCAAGCCGGAAGTCGCTCGAGCCGCACTGGAGGCGGGGGCGGGCATGGTCAACGATGTCACCGCGCTTCGCGACCCCGAGATGGCACCGCTCGTCGCCGAACACGACGCAGGACTTGTTGTGATGCACATGCAGGGCGAACCGCGCACGATGCAGCAATCGCCCCACTACGAGGATGTGCTGGCCGAGATCACCCTGTACCTGCGCCGGGCAATGGCCCGGGCGACCGAAGGCGGTGTGCCCCTCGACCGGATCATCGTCGATCCGGGGATCGGTTTCGGCAAGACGCTCGCCCACAACAAGAAGATCATCCTGCGGCTACCCGTGCTTGCGTCGCTGGGCTGTCCGATACTGGTCGGATGCTCGCGCAAATCGATGATCGCTCACGCACTGGGCCTGCCGATGGAGCGACGGCTGTTTCCATCGCTGGCCCTCGACGTATTGAGCATCGCCGGCAGGGCTTCTATAATCAGGGTTCATGATGTCGAGGCGGCCTGTCACGCTGCTGCGATGGCGGATGCCGTTCTGTTCGGCACGAAACGGGACCTTGGGGGGGGGGGATAGGATGCCACTCATCCACTGGCTGGCCGACAACTGGCAGATCGCTCTTGAGGTGTTTCTCCTCGCCTGTCTGTTCTATTTTGTCCTTTCGTTCCTGAAGGGAAGTCGAGGGGCGGGCGTCCTGCGCGGTCTGGCCATTGTGTTTTTGATCGTGGTGGTCATCTTCCTCACACTTGCCGCCACTCTTGATATGTACGTACTGCGCTGGCTCATCAACCGCGGCGCCACGTTCGTGGTGTTCCTGCTCATTGTAATCTTCCAGCCGGAACTCCGGGGAGCGTTGCTCCGTGTCGGCCAGAACCCACTCTTCACCCCGTTCTTACGCGAGAGTTGGGATGCATCGCATCAGATCACGGAAGCGGTGATGGCAATGGCACGCGAGCGGATCGGCGCCCTGATTGCGGTGCAGAGATCGGTCGGACTGAAAACGTTTACCGAGGGCGGAAAACGGTTGGACGCCGAGGTCACCGCCGAACTGCTGATAAGCATTTTTCGCCCGGGAAGTCCGTTACACGACGGGGCCGTGGTCATCAAAGGGGACCGCGT
>PWKM01000093.1 GCA_003559755.1 Planctomycetota bacterium | reverse complement strand
GAACTCGACGTGTTCTATCCCACCGACGTGCTGTGCACGGCACGCGAGATCATCACCCTGTGGGTCAGCCGGATGGTGATGATGGGGCAGTACTGCATGGACGATATCCCGTTCCGCGACGTGTTCATTCACGCGATGATCCAGGACGGGGAGGGCCGGAAGATGTCGAAAAGCTTGGGGAACGGCATCGATCCGCTCGACATCATCGACAGCCACGGGGCCGACTCGATGCGGTTCACGCTCGCCTCGATGACCACTCAGACCCAGGATGTTCGGATGCCGGTCGAGCAGGCCGAGCTCCCCGACGGGCGGACCGTGAACACCAGTCCGAAGTTCGACCAGGGCCGCAACTTCGCCAACAAGCTGTGGAACGCCGCCCGATTCGCCCTGATGAACCTCGGGGACGGAGCCCCGCCGGTCGATCTCGACAATCTCGAATTCGCCGACCGGTGGATACTGGTGCGGCGAGATCGCACCATCGCCGAGGTCACACAGTGGCTGAAGCAATTCCGGTTCAACGACGCCGCTCAGGCGATTTACGATTTTACCTGGCATGACTTCTGCGACTGGTACGTCGAGATGGTCAAGCGGCGCCTTGACGATGAGCAAACAGGACCGCAGGCCCGAGCCGTGCTCGCGTTTGTGCTCGATACGATTCTCCGGCTCCTTCATCCGTTCATGCCGTTCATCACCGATGAGTTGTGGAACCACCTGTGCCGGGCCGTCCCGGTCCGGGGCCTGGGGGAGGGGAACGAAACGGCGGACAGTGTGATGCTGGCATCCTGGCCCTGTGCGATCGATGCCTTGCAAGAAGCGGGGATCGGAACAGAAATGAAAGTGATGCAGGAAGCCGTTCGAGCTGTGCGGAACATCCGCAGCAAAATGAACATCGACGACCGCACGCCGGTCGACGCGATCGTATTCAGCTCAGAAGAAACCCTGCGGCAGACAGTCGAGGAGAATCAGGCGGACCTGGTCCACATGGCAAACCTCTCGGGCCTGACCGTCACCGATTCGGCGGAGAAGCCCCCGCAGTCGGCAATCGAGATACTCGGGGATTTAGAGGTGTATGTGCCGCTGGGGAACGTTATCGATCTGGATGCGGAGCGGGCTCGCCTGGAGAAGCAGCTCGACGACGTCCGGGCCAAACTGGCCGGCTCGGAGAAGAAGCTGGCGAACGAGCAGTTCGTCACAAAGGCCCCCGACGAGATCGTCGAGCGGGAGCGGGCGAAAGCGGCCGACCTGCGCAGCCAGGCCGAGAAGCTCGAACAGAACCTGTCGGACCTCCAATAACCATCCCATAAAAAAAGACGCGACCCCAGCCCTGAAGAGGGCCGAGGCCGCGCCAATTTCGTCGTGTTGAAACGACGCCTTACAGCGTCAGTGCGTACTGGACGATCAAGCTTGCGAACACAACGGCGACCATCGACATCAGCTTGATCAGGATGTTGAGCGACGGGCCGGAGGTGTCCTTGAACGGATCGCCGACGGTATCGCCGACCACCGCCGCCTTGTGAGCGTCGGACCCCTTGCCGCCCAGTTCGCCCGTCTCGATGAACTTCTTGGCGTTGTCCCAGGCACCGCCGGCATTCGCCATCATCACCGCCAGGACAAAGCCGGACGCGAGAGCGGTTGCCAGCATCCCGGTCAGCCCGGCGATCCCGAGCACCAGCCCGGTTGCGACCGGTGCGGCCAGTGCGAGCAGCGACGGGACCATCATCGCCTTCTGGGCACCCTTGGTGCTGATGGCGACACACGCCTTGTAGTCCGGCTCGCCCTTGCCTTCCAGGATGCCGAACTTCTGGAACTGGCGGCGGACCTCCGCGACCATGTCGGACGCGGCGCTCCCGACTGCCTTCATCGTGAACGAGCAGAACAAGAACGCGAGCATCGCCCCCAGGAACATCCCGGCGAGCACCTTCGGGTTGACCAGCGTGATGTTATAGATATGGGCGAAATCCGCCAGGGTGGCGTCGTCCAGATTCTCGATGAGAACGGTACCGGTCTTGGTGTGGACGATCTGGGCCACCCGAGTATCATCGACCTCGGTGACCTGGCCACTGTAATCGGAGGACACTCGCACAGCGTCCTCGGATTCGAGCACGTAGCGCTGGAGCCCCTCCTGGACTCCGATCATCAGGGCGGCGATGAGGGCCAACGCGGTGAGCGCTGCCGAACCGATGGCGAAGCCCTTGCCCACGGCGGCCATGGTATTGCCGAGCGAATCGAGGGCATCGGTCCGCTCGCGGACTTCCGGCGGAAGGCCCGCCATCTCGGCGTTGCCGCCGGCGTTATCGGCGATGGGGCCGTAGGCGTCGGTTGCCAGCATGATGCCGAGTGTCGAGAGCATCCCGACGGCGGCGATGCCTACGCCGTACAGCCCGAGGGCGGGATTGGCGAAGCCGCCCGCGAATCCGAAACTGGCGATGATGCCAATGATGACGGCCATCACGGGGAGCCAGGTGGAGAGCATGCCTAAGGCCAGTCCGCCGATGATCAACGTACCGGCGCCGGTCTCCGCCTCTCCGGCCAGCTTACGGGTCGGGCTGAAGTCGGCGGAGGTGTAGTACTCGGTCGCCTTGCCGATGATTACACCGGCTACCAGCCCAGTAATCACGGCGAGCCATATGCCCCACGGGTTGAATCCGTCGGGCCGCTCGAGTCCCTTGAACAGCAGCCAGGTCAGCAATGCCGAGCCGGCGGTGAACAGGAACGCGCTGGCCAACTCGCCCTTGGTGAGGGCGTGGAGCAGGGCTTTCTGCGTGGCGTCCTCGCGGGTTCGGACCAGGTAGATACCGATCACCGAGGCGATGCAGCCAAGTCCGGCCAGGGCCATCGGGAAGATGAGCAGGGGCATACGGAGGTCGGCGACTCCCCTGCCGAGAGCGATTGCTGCGGAAACGCCGAGGACACCGGCCGCCAGGATCGAGTTTGCATACGACTCGAACAGGTCGGCGCCCATTCCGGCGACGTCGCCCACGTTATCGCCCACGTTATCGGCGATTGTCGCGGGGTTGCGGGGATCGTCCTCGGGGATGCCCGCCTCGACCTTTCCGACGAGGTCGGCCCCGACATCGGCGGCCTTGGTGAAAATCCCGCCGCCCACACGAGCGAACAGAGCTTGTGTGCTGGCGCCCATACCGGAGGAGAGCAGGGCGATGGTCATCGCGCTGAGGGTCATCCCCTGAGACCGCACGCCGATCAGGTACATCAGCAGGAACCAGACGCAGATATTGAGCAGGGCGAACCCAACGACGATGAGGCCCATGACCGAGCCGGCCCGGAATGACACCTGGAGTGCGCCGTTCAAGCTCGTTCGGGCGGCGTTGGCGGTTCGAGCACCGGCGTTCGTCGCCGTGCGCATTCCCAGAAAGCCGCACAGTCCGGAAAAGAAGGCACCCGCAAGGAATGCGAAGGGCATCCACGGGTTCTGCGTCCCCTGGACAAAGGCCATCAGAAGAAAGATGACGAACAGGGCAATCACGACGTAGGCGACCACTTTATACTGCTGCGAGAGATACGCATTGGCCCCCTCGCGCACGTGGCCGGCGATGGACGCCATTTTCTCGGTGCCTTCGCCGTGCTTCTGAATCTGCTTGGAGAAGTACATCGCAAAGCCCAGGGCCAGCAGCGCTCCCACCGGGGCGATTATCCAGAGAACCCAGGTCATAACGGGCGCAGTCGGTGCTGGCTCGACGGCTGCCTCACCGGCCAGTACCGCCGGTGCAACGCCTATGAAAGCCAGGAAAAACAAAAACACGAAAGCCGGTTTAATCAACCGCATTCACCAAACTCCTTTACTAAAAAAGCCCACCGCAAAATACATATCTGCAGAAAAACAGTCCGGTCGGGATCGACTGTCTGCCGAGATCATCTGGTCAGTTTCACGAGTTCCTCCATATTCTGCGCGTAGCGTTCGTTCCCCGGGTCGAATTCATACAGGGCACGCCACGCTCGTCGTGTAAACCTGAGAAAAACGTTGGCCTGCGGATCGAGGAGCTCGTGATACGCAATGGCCTGTTCGCCCAAGACTTGAGCTATGATATCCAGGCGCTGCTCTGCCAGTCGGGCCTCTTGCTGAAATGCGGGCTCCGGACGAAGCAGTGTGATCCAGTGGGATACGGCCCCGCCGATCATTACCTCGCCTTCCCCGGCCGCTCTCATTGCCCGCCGCAGGGCGGCCCGGGTGTGTTCTTCGCCGGGCAGGAGTTGGCCTCGGATGGCCCGGTTGATGATTGTTATTGCCTCGCCGACAAAGCGATCGTACATCATCCCCCGGATGGCCACCACGCGCCGGACCTCCCGGCGGTCCACCAGTCCGCTGTCAATGAAGTGTTTGCAATGATCGCCGAGCCGACGCAGGTCTTCGGCCAGCATACGGATGTCGCCGGGGACACGGGCCTCGCGCTCTCCGCCACGGATAAGCATGTCGAGCGCTTCTGCGACGGCCTGCACCTGCTCCATATCGATGGTCTCACCGGTCGTCGCCTGCTCCCAAAGGGACGCGGTCTCCGAGTCGAGTCCGGTCAGCACCTCGGTTACGAGTGAATAGAAGCGGAGTACGGCATCCGTCGCTCCTTCGGCCTGCCTTTGTTCACGCGCTTCCAGGTCCTCCTCGGTATCCCCG
Organism: Planctomycetota bacterium; assembly: GCA_003559755.1. Classification (GTDB taxonomy): domain Bacteria; phylum Planctomycetota; class PUPC01; order PUPC01; family PUPC01; genus PUPC01. Next base: position 4,347 of record PWKM01000093.1, on the reverse strand, counting down.
GGCTCTCTGGGCACCGGATTGTCCAGAATTCGGACCCAGGTGCTCGACGCCTTTTCGACCCCGTCCCGGAACCGGACGTAATCGGTTCGGGATAACTGGCCCAGTCGGCTGTCCAGTCTTTCCACGGCTCGTTGCAGATTGGCTGCGGCCGCTCTGCTTCGCCTGTGTGGATGAGCCGCCACGTAGCGAAGCCGAAGGACGGCCCGTTCCAGTTCCTGCCGGGCCGCTTCCTGCTCCGCCACCGGTGTGTCGAGCAGCGATTCGAGAGCATCCGCACAAATGTCCAGATTCCGCGCGGGTTCCTCGTGAAACGGGTCTTCGCTGACATCTCGGGCCCATTCGATCGCTGCGGAGAGGAACAACTCCTGCGCCTCTTGAAAGCGGCCGTCGTCCAACGCCGCGTTTGCGGTCATCATTCGACGGTGTAATCTGATTTGCCTTTCCAGCCGTGCAATCTGTTCTTGAGCGACCTCGCCATAACGCTCTGGGAATGCCGCTTCTATCTCCCGGTGTGCCTCAATGGCTTTTTTACGGTAACGGAGCATGCCTTCCAGGTCGCGTTCACCTTCGGCGTCGGGCTCTTCCAATTCACGGGCCATTGCGGCATACGCGTGGGCCCACATCGCGAGCTGGTGGGGGTTGATGGGGCCGACACCAGATCGGGTGGCCTCCCGGAATGCACGCTCGAACTTGGAAGCGGCGATCAACAGGGGGTTCTCCCCCTTCTCGGCGATCACCTGGGCCCTGAAATAATCGGTCCTGGGGTCTCGAACGGTGGCGCTTCGATGATAGTAGACCCAGCCCAACCGCCGATAAAGCCGCCAGACCTCGGGATGGTTCCGGTTGCGGGCGATACCGTCTTCGGCAAGGGCTATGGCGTCTTTGACCCAGTGCCAGCCCTCGACCACGCTGGGCGCGTCGTACTGGATGTTGTAGGCCATGTTCCATATCTGGAAGTCATAGGCGTCGAGGTCTGTCGGTTGGAAGCGAATGATGCCTCGGATCACTCCGTGCAGTTCGATGTGCTCGCGGCGGTCGTGCAGGCGGGTTGCCTGTACCCAGAGATAATCGACGGGGATCGTGCGCAGACTGCCCAGCATGACCGTAAAGCCCAGTTCAAGAAGCCGGTCAACCGGGTCCACGTGTGCCGGAGTCAGGATGCCGTGTCGGGCGCGGTTCACCCGTGCCTGTATGACGCTCAGCCCTGCGAAACACACGGCAAAGAAACAGACCAGAGCAAAGAACCGTTTATGTCGTCGGAACCAGTTCATTGCTATTCGAGCTCCCGCGCAGAAAGGAACAGGTATCCGAATGCGAAGAACACGAAACTGTATCCGAGTGCGATGAGTACGGCAATGGCGACAACAGACCACGGGACCGTCCACTGACGATTAATAAACTCGGCCGAACTGAACTGGCTGAAGCCGGGAGCGGCCCATATGAGAACCTGCTGGTAGACATATTCGATCCAATACCACGCCTGCTCGGTCGGGGTCATCTGCTGGAGTGTGGCGGCGGCCGGCAATGCGCGCCGGCCCATTTCTTCCAGTAGCAGGTCTTTGATGCCGCCCGCCATTGCCACCACCAGGGTAAACAGGATGGCGACCGGAGCGGACAGGACCGTGGATGCCGCGACTGCGATGGTGGCAAAGATCGAAAGCTGGAAAAATATCAGGGCGACGGACCGGACTGTTGTCGCCGCGAACCGGTCGGGTTCCAGAATCAGGTAGACTGGGGGTTCGTCGGCCCGGTAACCAATCTGGGCGTCATCCGGGATGTCGGTCAACACAAACTCGACCCCTTGATTGGGGTCGATCAGGTGACTGGGAAATCGGACGTACGACACCGTCAAGTGCCGCAGCCGTATCGGCCGCTCCACCTGCTCGCCGGTGGCAGGGTTCCGGATAATCGCCGTCACAGCCGCATAATCGAGGAGATCAAGCCCGGTCCGCGCCTGGACGTGGAAACGGGTGCGGAAGGTCGCCTGTTCTTCGGGCAGAACGCTTGACCTGACCGGTCCGGCCCGCCATCGCGGCTCCTTTTCGCCCCGCACAAAAACCCGGCCAAGCGGCCGATAACTGGGCCGCAGGTCGGTCACCTCGGCCGCCAGAACGCCATCGGCGGCCAGGCGGCGGGGGAGGGCGATGATGCCGTAATAATAATCGTAAGCGGGCCACTCGTCCGGGTCTCGCCGTGCCTCTCGAGCAGAAAACACAAAGTCGACGACCTTGCTGGCACGGGCGGGGTCTTCCTCACGGGGGTTGAAGAATTCAAATTGGATTCGTGGCGGCTGGTGTTGGGTTCGGTCGACGCCACGCACCGGCTCGTGCCGGAGATGACCGACGATGATACGGGTCCGAATGGTCTCTTCGTCCACGGGCTCTTGTTCTTCGGGAAGGTCGAAGACCCAGGTCTCGTTTCTGGCCAGTTCCCCGATCGCCAGCGCCAGTTCGCCCACTCTCCAGCGCGCCTGCCCGCGGGCTCGGGCACCCAGTTCCCGGCCTCCCACCACTCGCTCCGGGGCCAGTGTCCGCTCATGCAGCCGGACGGCATCCTCTGGGATGGTACCGGCGAGTTCCGTATGTCGCCCTGCGATCCGGGCCTTGTATCCATCTTCGGTCTTGCCGATGGCTTCGAGCATCTGGCCCTGACGGAGTATCAGCCGCTCTTCCTCGACGGTCGGATCGTCGGTCTCCAGTCGGGCTGTCGATGCGACGACCTCCAACTCGTAGGACCCGCCCTCGAACGTCTTGCGCAGGTGTGCTATGCGGGTGACCCCGTAGGTAATCAGCCCGCCGAAAAACAGGAACAGGGCGAGCAGGAGGATCAACCCCGCCGTCTTACCCAGAACGATCTCCAGCCGGCTCAGCGGCTTGGTGGCGAGGGTATAGATCCGCTTGGTGACGATATCTCGGTGAAGGGCGGACCCGCCGACGAACGCCGCGACGATCAAGCCGAAAAAGGTGAGCCCGCCGTAGCAGAGCCGCTGGACGACGATCACTCGCCCGGCGTCGGAGGCCTGCGGCCAGAGAAGGGAACCCAGCCCGAGCACCACCATCAGGGCAACCGCTCCGACCAGCACACGGCTGCGAACCGCCTCGCGCGTGGTAAGCACAGCCAATTCAGCGACACGCCGCCAACCGGAGGGCGTGAACAATCGATGCAGCGAGCGCACCAGGTCCAGGCGCCCGCTCGGATGCTGTCTGTCAGCTTGCGGCGGCATCGACTTCCTCTTGGTTCCGGGTCCGATCTCGTTCGCGTTCCGATTCGATGATGCGCATAAACAACGAACTGAGTGTGTCATAGGGATGTACGATCTCGGGGTGATCGTGGCCCATCTCGGCAAGCAGTTCGACCAGCTTCTTCTGTTCGCTCTCGGTCAGGTTATCGATGGTCAGTTGCGTCTGGTTCTTCACCATCAGCAGTTCGTCCAGCGAGCCCTGCTCGACGAGTCGGCCGTTATGGAGGATGGCGATTCGATCGCAGACATCCTGCACGTCGGGCAGCAGGTGTGTGCACAACATCACCGTCTTGCCCAGGTCCTTGAGGCGGCCGATCAACTGTTTGACTTCGCGGCGGCCGATGGGATCGAGTCCCGAGGTCGGTTCGTCGAGGAAAATCAGCTCGGGGTCGTTGACCAGAGCTTGTGCGAGGCCGATCCGGCGCGACATCCCCTTGGAATAGCCGCGCAGTGCCCGCTTTCGGGCGTCCTGGAGGCCGACCAGTTCGATGAGTTCATCGATCCGCTTCTTCCGCTCCGGGCGGGGTATCCCGAAAATCCTGCCGCAGAAATCGAGCGTCTCCTCGGCGTTGAGGAACCGGTAGAGATACGATTCCTCCGGGAGGAACCCGAGGTTGTTCTTGACCTCGATGTCCCCCGCCGGCTTGCCCAGAACAGTGGCCGAGCCGCTGGTGGGAAAGATCAGGCCGAGCAGCAGTTTGGTCGTGGTCGTTTTTCCAGAACCGTTCGGGCCCAGCAGACCAAACACCTCACCCCTTCCCACCGTCAGGTCGAGCCGATCCACGGCCAGGACCTCCGGGCGCATGAAACCGGAGTACACCTTGGTCAGTTGGTTCGTCTCGATGACCGATTCGCCATATTCGGACATTTGTGTGCTCCTGTCAGAACGCGCCTTGTATCAGTTCGATCTGCCATTCGTCGTCCGAGTCCCCACCAGCCAGGATGGCGACCAGGTCGAAACGGCAGCGTCTGTCCTGCAAGTGGTGCTTTTTCAAGTACGTCGATGCGGCCGACCGGATACGTGCCTGCTTCCGCCTGCCGACCGTCGCCTCCGGCGAAGCGAAGGAATCGCTACTCCTGGTGCGAACTTCCACAAAACAGATCGT
>PWKM01000283.1 GCA_003559755.1 Planctomycetota bacterium | reverse complement strand
GCAGGCGGTCCGGTCGCCGACCAGACAGTGCGGCAGCAGCAGGAGACGCCGGTCGTATGGCACCGCCTCGAAACGCGAGCTCCAGAACTCGTTGCTCACCTCGACCATCGCGAAGCCGAGGTACGAGCGGGGGAGGTCGAGCTGTTCGAGGACCCGTTCGGCGAGGGACTCGAGGTCCGACCGCTGCGGGGGGACTTCCGGGCGGAGATCGCCGACCGATGCCGCGGCACGCTGTCGTATCTGCTCGCGGACAGACTGTTCCCGCGGGACCAGCTTGATCCTCGGCAAGTCGGCCTCGATGGGCTGCGAACGTCTCACGATGATTACGTCCTTCCTCTCCGAACCGACTCGGCCAGTGCGTCCACTGTCCAGATGATAGGATATAGTCGTTCGGAATACCAGAGTGCCGAGAAGTACAGGCCGATGGGGGACGGCTCGGTCCAGTCGTTTGCGGCGATCCGAGCGAGCAGGAACGCCCGGCCCTTTTCCAGCGCGGCGTCGGTCGCGTCGGTCTCGGGGCCTGCCGCGAGAGCGGACAGGACAGCGGCCGTCTCTTCAATGGTTGACGGGGCGTCCCGGTCCCCGCCCCAGCCGCCGTCCTCGTTCTGGGCAGCCACGAGAAACTCGCGGCCCGGCCCGCCGAGCGGGGCCGCGTCCAGGTCGGACAGAGCTCGCACCACGTTGGCCGTCCCGAACACGGGGTTCGCCTTGCCCGGGGCGTTCTGGTTGCCGAACCACAGCGGACACCACGACCCGTCGGGCCGGCGGGCCTGTTCGAGGTAACGCAGCCCTCGTTTTACCGCGCGGTCGATCCTGCGGTCGCCCCGGCGGGCCGCCAGCGCCTGCAGGGCGTGGGCCGTCAGGTCGGGCGAGCTTCGGTCGAACGGCAATCGCCCCCAGCCCCGGCAGAACGTCGGCCAGCCGCCGTCGGAGTTCTGGATGCGCAGCAGCCATTCGATTCCGGCGTCGAGCCGACGCTCGACCGACGGGTGCAGCCAGCTCGCGCTGCCCAGGCGTGCCAGGGCAAGGATGGCCCGGGCGGTATCGTCGGCGTCGGGCACACCGCCCGGCAGGTGCGTCCACCCCCAGCCGCCGGGCGGGCTGCCGGTGTAGGGGTGTTCGACAGAGTGCTGCCTCGACGCGAGCCACCGCATCGTGCGGGCCGGGTGGATTACATCCAGCTTCTCCGCCCGGTCGAGTACCAGGACCGCGTTTGAGGTCAGCCACACGGACAGATTCCGGTCGATGGGCCACCCCCCGTCGGACCGAACGGTCCGGGCCAGGAATCCGATGCACCGACTTGCGACCGGATGGTCGGCGTGGCCCGCCGAGGCGAGAGACATGGCGACAAAGCTGTTCAGCGGGGCCGCCTCGAGGAAACCGCCGCTCGACGGCTGGATGGCCGACAACTTCCGGAGTGCGGCCTGCTCCGTCCAGGACCGGAGCAGCCGACGGACCGGGTTCCGGCTCGGGTTCCGACGATGGAGCAGGACGCCGACGGCGATCAGAGCGGGCAGGGCGTAGCTGACAACGTGCAGCCGCAGGAACCGGAACCAGGCGTGGGGAAATACCGCCAGCTCGAAAGGGAGCCCGGGGACATCCGACCACTCGACCAGCCCGGCCAGGGCGCAATTCGTCAGGATGGGCACGGCGAACGTTCGGTCGGACCCGTAGGTCTCGACGACCGCTCGGATGCGGTCTTCCGGACGTTCCCCGGCCCGGTCGGTCAGGTACGCTTCGGCGCGATCCTCGACCTCGGGCGTGGGCCGACAGAATGGGCGTGCCAGCCGCAGGGCGGCGCGGACGAGCATCGTGGTCGAGAGGTTGCTCGGGCTGTCCGGTGAATCGCCCCAGCCGCCGTCGTCGTTCTGATCGGCAAACAGCCACTGGCAGCCGCGTTCGACCAGTTGCCGGTGCGACTCGGGGTCGTTGGTGCAGAGGGCACTCACCGCGGTGGCCGTGGCCAGGGCCGAGGGCGAAAGCCGGCCCGTCCAGAACCCGCGTTCGTTCCGCTCGGACAACAGGCGATCGGCCGCCTCGTCCAACGCGGCCCGCAACCGGTCGTGTTCGGCGGTGTCACCGGTCATCGGCTCTCCTCGTTCGGATCATCAGCAGCGTCTTCCACAGCGCCGCGTGCCCGCGCCCGAGCAGTTGCATCAGGGTGCGTCGGCCTCTCCCGACGCCCGACGCCCGCTGTCCGTCGTCGTACATCCTCGGTATCCACCGGAAGTTGATGCGGTAGCAGGCCCGGATGAGCTCCCATTGCTCGCGTGCCAGATCGTCGCGCCCCGGCCCCTGCGAGCCGTCGGTCGGCGCGTTGAGCACGGGGAAGATACCGAGCGGCTCGTCGGACAGTGTATCGACCCACTCCCGGGTGAGGCGGACGTGTTCGGTTGTCTCGCCGGACAGCCCGAGCACCACGCTGGCGAACGGGAAGAAGCCGGCTTCGATCAACCGGCGGAGTTGATGCGAGGCGAACGCGGCCCATTCGTCGTCCGGGCACGCCCCCATCTTCGCCCCGCCGCCGTTGGCCCGGAGCAGCTCGCCCGACGCCGTCTCGACGCCGACGTTCAGCCACGGCATCTTCTGGCCGGTCCGGCCCACCATCAGCCGGCGGACGGTCCGGAGGTCTTCGTCGCTCCACTGCGACACGCTCAGCACGTTCGCGTGGTCGCTCTGGATTACCCCGATGCCGTCCATCGCCCGCAGGCGTTCGAGCAGAGCGATGAGCGCGTCGGGCCGAACGGTCGTACCCTTCGCCCCGTACCGGAACAGGTCTTCGTTGACCAGGCAGGGGTGTGGCTGGCCGGCCGCGAGATTCGTCTCGGCGTCGGCAAGGACCGTCTGTTCGGGCAGGTGTTCCATCGGGGTGCGGGCGAGTGAGCAGAACGAGCAGCCGAGGCCGCAGCCGCGGCTCGTCTCGACCGCGCCCATCGTCGTCGGGCCGAGAACGGTTGGAATCTCCTCCGCCCGCGGCGCCCTCCCCTGGATGACGCGCGGCTGGTCGGTCCCGTCCGCTGTCGCCCGGAACACCTCGGCCGCGTTGGCTTCGGCATATCCGGCGACGATGTGATCGATCAGGTCGGGCGTCGAGTGTTCGAGCTGCCAGGCGCCGGGGCCGCCGGCGATGACCGACGGAGAGTGTCCCGGCCGCCGGGCGGCCCGCCCGATCTGCCGGAGCAGGTCACGGTGTGCCCGGGCGGTCAGGGGGCGGCCGCCGACGATGGCGCAGACGGTCGTCGAACTCATCCCACGCCCGGTCGGGTCTCCGGCAGTGAGCCCGATCACCCGTGTTTCCGGTCCGACGACCTCCCCCAGCCGGTCGGCCGGAACGACGGCCACGGCGTCGCGGTCGAACCCGTCGCGGACCAGCGCGGCCTCGATCCGCCGCAGTCCGAGCGGTGCGACAACGGGGCGGCCGCCGTTCTGTCGGGGCATGAGCAGCGTATTGGCTACAAGCCGGGGCGTCCAGGTGGTCTGGTTGCAGGCGAGCACGCCGTCGAAGAGGAGGCGATATCCCGCCATCAGGGTTCGGGGCGCGGTGAGGACGATGGTCGGTGCGGGCAAGGGTCAGCTGCCTTCCATCAACTGTTCGAGGTCGTCGATGAGATCGTCGAGGGCGGCGTTCGGCCCGACATACTCTGTCCTGGTGCGTTCCTCGAACATCCGCTTCGCCGCCTCGTCCGGCTCGGGAACAATGCCCGGGGCGCCGGCGACGGCCGCGTCCCGCAGATAGAGCGGGAACAGGATGGCCCCGTGCGGGCAGACCCGGGCGCAGGCGGGGCAGCCGTCCTTGCAGTTGTCCGGGGCGACGGCCCGGATCGCTCCCGCCTCGTCCTCGCTGTACACCTCGAACAGGCAGAACTGGCGGCATTGTCCGCAGTTCGCGCACCGGGAGTAGTCGATGACCGGATACCATCGCGGCTCGATACGCTTGGACAGGTCGCGCACGCTGCCCGAGCCCGGCCCGATCCCGCAGGCGTCGAGGCACTCTTCCGGCGAGCCGAAGTCGGCCATGTTCAGTGTCTGAACACCGGCCGCTCCGATGCCGTGTGACCGGAGCACCCACTCGGCCGCCCGTTGATACAGCCAGGTCGCCGCGACCATCGGGCCGTCGAGCGAGCTCAGATTCTGCCAAAGCGAGTCGGTATGGGCCACGTGATAAATGTGGGGGACGATCAGGACATCGGCTTCCAGGCGGCCGGCTGCGAGCTCGGCGAGCCGGTCCTCGAACTCGGTCCGCGCCGGGTCTTCCTCGTCGGTTCGGGCAATGATGAACGTCATCTCGGCCATCTCCTTCCCAGCTCCCGATAGATCTGGGCCATGTTTTCGGCCAGGTGGCGGTCTGAATAATGGTAACAGGCGGCGTCGTGTGCGGCAAGTCCGATGCGGTCGGCCCGGTCGGGATCGTCCTGGAGCAGCGCAAGGGCGTTGGCGAGCAAACCGACGTCGCCGACCGGAAAGAGCAGGCCCCCTTCGGTCAGGCCGATGATATCGTGGTATGCCCCGATGTCGGGGAGAACCACGGGCAGCCCGGCGGTCATCGCCTCGATGGCCACGGTCCCCCGAACCTCGGACGTGCGGCTGGGCACGGAGAAGACGCTGCACTCGTGCAGGAACGCGACCTTGCGCTTGAGGTCGGGCACGTCGACGAACTCGACGCGGTCGGCCAGGCCGGACTCGTCCACCTTGCCCAATATGGTCTGCCAGTAATCCCCGTCCGCCGTCTGGCCGGCGACCTTGAGGCGAACATCGCGACCGTCTTCGATCAGCCGGAAAACCGCGTCGATGAGCAGGTCCAACCCCTTCGCTGCGGTGATTCGAGAGAGATAGCCGACGGTATAGGGCTGCCGGCGGCGTGATTCGGGAAGCGGATAGTCATCGACCGATATGCCGGGTGCGACGGTCTGGATGCGGTCGCGCGGGATGTCGAGGTACTCCGCCATCCTCACGGCATAGGCGTCGGTCGGCGATACGAACCGGTCGATGGCCCTGGCGTGCTGCCGCATCAGGTCGTGGGCACGCGAGCGATGCGGCTCGGGCATGTCTTCGACGAACTCGTCCTCGCCCTGGAGACCGCACACGATGCGAGCGAGCAGCCGCTCCCGCAGCGTCGGGGCGATGCCGGACAGGAGCATGTTGGGGATGTGGACGGCGTCGGGCGTCGGGCCGGGTTCGAGGAACCGGAGCAGGCGCTCCAGCTCTTTCCGTTGATGACCGTCGGGGCCCTCCAGCATCGACACGGTCATCGGCCCCAACCGGGCGGGCTCGGTGCTGGCGGACCGCCTGGCGGCCAGACGAAGCAGCGGCCCGCTGTCGAACAGCCGGTCGACCACACGGGGGGTGTGCCGGAACAGCCCGCAGTATTGCTGGAGAAAGACGTTTACCCCGCCGAAGAACGGGTCGGTGGTCCCGGGCAGCCGTTCGTCTTCGGGATTGAGGGGCAGATACAGCGGGATGAGCTGCACGTCACATCCGAGTTCCAGCAGCCCCCTGGCCAGGGAGATATCGTAGGAGCACGCCCCGCAGAACATGCAGCCCGCGCCCGGCGTAAGCAGTGTCACCTTCAGACTCACGCCTCATCTTCCTCCAGCACAAGCGCACCGGTCGGACAGGCCTCGGCGCACGCACCCGCCACCTTGCGCAGACCGTCGGCGAGCGGGCGATCGAACGGGACGCCGACCCGTACGTTGAAGCCGCGGCCGACGAACGTCAGCCCGAGCGGTTCGGCCGCCTCCCGGGCGATCTGTACGCAGAGCCCGCAGACGATGCATTTTCCCGGTTCGTAGATCAACCCCTGCGGGTGGCGGTTCTGCGAGAACGCCCGCCTACTGCTTTTATACTTCCTCGTGTGCGCTTTGTACAGGGCGCCGTATTCCCGAAGTTTGCAGTCGTCTGCGGCCCGGCAGTCGCAGCGCATACACCGCGACGCTTCCCGCCTCGCCTCCTCGTCGGTGTAAGCGGCCCCGTCGGCGGGCTTGACCCGCTGAATGCTGTTTGCTTCGACCATGTACCGGTCGATCTCTTCGGGCGAGACTCGGCCGACGTGGGTCGAGAACCCGCCGGTGGTCGCGTCGTCGGGCGGCGGCTCCTCACCGATGTCGGCGGCGTATCGAATGAGGTTTCGGATGGCGACGGGCCGGTCTCTGGCGGCCCGCCGGCAGGTCTTTTCGCACCGGCCGCCGCAGTCCCGGCACAGTCGGGCCATGGCCCCGGCCAACGCGGGTTGGCCACCCCGGATGCGGCGGATCATCAGCGGGATGTTCAGATCGACGGGACAGGCGACGCTGCAGGGAGCGACACAATCGCCCAGGTGGTCGCCCAGCAGGAGCTCGAGTGCGGTTCGCCGTGCGGCGTGGACCTCCGCGGTCTCGCTCTCGATCCGCATGCCGTCCACGGCCGCGGTGGCACACGAGGGCCGCAGCCGGTCCTCGCCATCGACTTTGACCTGGCAGACCATGCACGAGGGTTCTGCCGTGTGCCCTTCCAGGAAGCACATGGCAGGGATGGCGATGCCCAGCTTCCGGGCGGCGTCCAGCACGGTCGATCCCCGGGGGACCGTCACCGCCTGCCCGTCGATGTGGATGGTGACTGTCTCGTTCACGGCGGCATCTCTTCGTCGCAGTGTGGGTTCATTCGATCACGATCGCGTCCACGGGACACGCCTTCCTGCATGCGTCGCACCGGATACATTCTTCCTGGTCGATCTCGTGCTGCTCGTAGGGCTTCGGCTCGATGGCATCGGCGGGGCAATGCTGGGCGCAGCGGGTACAGCCGATGCACTCGTCGGTAATGATATATTGTATCAGCGGCTTGCACCGTCCCGCCGGGCATCGCCCCTCGACGTGGGCCTCGTATTCGTCACGGAAGTATTCGAGGGTGGTGAGCACGGGGTTCGGGGCGGTGGAACCGAGGCCGCACAAGCTCCCGCGGATGACCATGTGGCAGAGTTCTTCCAGCCGCTCGGGGTCGTTCTTCTTCCCTTCGCCGGTGCACAGTCGTTCGAGGATATCGAGCATCTGGCGGGTGCCGACGCGGCAGAAGGAGCATTTCCCGCAGGACTCCTCCTGGGTGAACTGGAGAAAATAGCGGGCCACGTCCAGCATGCAGTCGTCCTCGTCGAGCACCACCAGCCCGCCGGAGCCCATGATCGCCCCCAGTCGGGCGAGGTCTTCATAGTCGATCGGGGTGTCGGCCAGCCGGGCGGGTACGCATCCGCCCGACGGCCCGCCGATCTGGACGGCCTTGAACGCCTTTCCGTCGGCGATCCCGCCGCCGATCTCCTCGACGATCTCGCGGATGGTCACCCCCATCGGGACCTCGATCAGCCCGCCGTGCCGCACCTTGCCGGCCAGGGCGAACACCTTGGTCCCGCAGCTCTCCGGCGTGCCCAGCCGGGCGAACGCCTCGGCCCCGTGCCGGAATATCCAGGGGACCATGGCGAACGTCTCGACGTTGTTGATCAGGGTCGGCTTGCCCCATAGCCCCTTCTCGGCGGGATAGGGCGGGCGGAGCACGGGCATCCCCCGATGGCCCTCGATCGACTGCATCAGCGCGGTCTCTTCGCCGCACACGAACGCGCCCGCCCCTTCCATCAGGCGGATGTATATCGAGGTGTCGGTGCCCAACACCCGCTCACCCAGGTAGCCGCGAGCTTCGGCGAGCTGGATCGCCTCGCGGAGCCGACGGACGGCGAACGGGTACTCGGCCCGCACGTAGATGGTCGCCTCTTCGGAGCCGACGGCGATGGAGCCGATGGCGATCCCTTCGAGCACCCGGTAGGGGCAGGATTCGAGGAGCATCCGGTCCATGAACGCGCCGGGGTCGCCCTCGTCGCCGTTGCAGACGACGTACTTCCGGTCGCTTTTCCGGCCGGCGACGTCCCGCCACTTCCGCCCGGTGGGGAAGCCCGCTCCGCCTCGCCCGCTCAGCCCGGACCGGTCGATCTCGTCGATGATCTGGTCGCGGTCGAGCTCGAGCAGGCACCGGCGCAATGCCGCGAACCCGCCGTTCTGCTCGTACTCGTCGATACTGATCGGGTCCATCTCGCCCAGGTTCTCGAGCGCGATGTGGGTCTGGTTGCCCAGGAACGTGGCGAGCGGTTCGTCGCGCACGTCGGCGGAATACCGGCTGACCGGTTCCCACGATTCGTTGGTGAGCAGCCGTTCGAGGACGCTGGAGATGGTTCGGGCGGTACGCTTGAACGGGTTCGGCGGCCTGAAATGGGTGAGCAGGATCGCCTCGGCGTCTTCCGGCAGCACCCGGGTGTACAGGGCCGGGTCCATCCCGGGCCGGGCGATCTCGACGACGGGGACCTGGTAACACATGCTGATGCAGCCGACCCGCTTGACGACGGCGGGGACGCCGGTCCGCTCGATCGCTTCCTCGAAGGCGTCGGCCACCTTCTGCGAGCCGCCGGCCACGCAGCACGAGTCGAGCACGATCCGGATTTCGGCGAGATGGTCCGGATTGTCGATGGGGACCTCCTCCGGCTGCGACAGGACGCCGAGTTCCTTGAGCCGCAGGAAGTCGTGGACCGAGTGTGCCACCGTGTCGGGCGTGAGGTGGCCGTAGGTGATCCCGTCGATCTGCATGGCCGGGGCCAGAGTGCAGCAACCGATGCAGGCGACCTTCTGGACGGTGAACAGGCCGTCGGGGTCGGTTTCGGCGCCCTCCACCTCGGGGATGCCGAGGTCGCGGTAGAGCGCGTCGGTGACCGCCTGGGCGCCCTTGATGTGGCAGGCGGTCCCGTGGCATACGTTGATCAGATGTTCGCCGGCGGGTTTGAGGCGGAACTGGGAGTAGAACGTGGCGACGCCGGTGATGTCGGCCGGGCTGATCTCGGTGATCGCGCAGATGCGAAGCAGGGCGGGCTCCGGCAGGTAGCGGAACTCCCGCTGAACGGCCTGTAGCAGCGGGATCAGCTTGTCGCGGGTGCGGCCGATCCGCTCCACGAACCCGTCGATCACGCCGAGGTCGATATCCTGGTCCGGCTGTGTGGTGCTTTCCGTGATGCTCATTCCGTCGGTTTCTCGATGCAGTACAGGTGTTTTTCGCCTCGTACGTAGATGCGGCCTCTCACGAACGCCGGGCTCGCCGAGACGCCCTCGCCGAGTTCGGGCGAGGCGGTCTCCTGGTATCCCTCTTTCGACGGCCGGAAGATACGGGCGGTCCCCCGGCTGTCGATCACGTAGATGTGGTCGCCGACCCGTATCGGGGAGGCGTAGAAGAGCTGGTCGAACCCGTGTTCCCACAGCATGTCTTCTTCCTCGATCCCGTAACAGTTGAGCCAGACTCCGCTGACCGTGAACACCATCCCGTCGGTCCCGATCGGGCTTGCGGTGTCCGGCATGTGCTCCCCGGCCTCCCACACCACGTGCGACTCGGTGACGTCCCCTGTCCCCGTGGGCCGAATCCCGATGAGCGGCATGCCCTCGTTGCACACGAAGAGCAGGCCGCCGACATACGTGGGCGACGGCGCGGCATCCACATTCCGCAGGCAGTTCGCCCGCCAGAGCTCCGCGCCGCTGGTCGGGTCGTAGGCGATCACCCACGGGGCGGCGGTGGTGATGAGTTGGGGCGTTTCATCGACCTCGATTATGCTCGGCGAGCTCCACGAGTCGCGGACCGGGCGGTCGGTCTGCTCCCACACGATGTCGCCGGTGGCTCCGTCGAAGGCGATGATCCGTGCGAGCCCATCCTCGGGGACGTTGCCCTGGTCGTACTGGACGATGAGCTTTTGGCCGTGAGTAATCAGCGACGAAGCGTGCCCGTAGCGGTTGTCGGGCAGGCCGAGGTTTCGCTGCCAGACGACGTTGCCCTCGAAATCGACGGCCGCCAGGTCGCCGTTGGCGAAGATGGCGTAGGCCCGGGCTCCGTCGGTCGCCATGGTCGGGGCGGCGTAGCCGGTCATGTCCATGATTTCGGGCAGTTCGGTGGGGCTGCGCGGGACGTTTTCCACCCGCCTTCGCCAGAGCAGCTCGCCGGTATCGGCGTCGAAGCAATAGATTTCTCGCTCGGTTTCGGTGGCGCCTGAGAGGAAGACCCGGTCTTCCCAGACGACGGGCGAGTTGTTGCCCGGGAGCGGTATGGCCGTCTTCCAGCGGATATTCTCGCCGGACTCGCCGTCCCAGCTCCGGGGCATATCGGTCCAATACGCCACGCCCAGCCCGCTCGGGCCGCGGAAGCCGGGCCAGTTCTCGGCGGGATCGCCCACGGGCGGCTGCGGCGTCGGTTCCTCCGCGATCTCAGGCGGCTGATCGTCGGGGCCGAGCGCCGCGTAGAGTCCCGTCGGTGGGCGGAACAGGCCGGCCAGGAAGGCGACCGATATCACGGCGACGGCTGCGCCGGCCACGGACCACCTGGCGAATCGAGCCGTCTGCTGCTGGACCTCGCTGCCCGGCGGCCGCTCCGTCGGCGGCATCTGGACCGCCCGATACGCGCCGATGGTCAGCAGCGACACGAGGAAGGCCGCCCCGCCGACCATCAGCAGCCATCGGCCGGTCTCCGTCAGGCGAAGCGAAGTCTGGTAGCGCGCCCGGAGCTCGGCGTCGTAAGCCCGGACTTCCTCCAAGACCGCCTCGTCCGCCTCGTCCATCTGGAGGGTCATCTTCAGCATGGCGAGGCGCCGGGCCCGGGCCAGTTCCTGCGCCCGGCGGAGGAACTCCTGCTCCTCGGCGGTGAGTCGCCGGCCCGTCTGGGCGGGGTCCAGATATCGGGCCTGCTGGTCAGCGAGCCGGCTGGCGTATTCCAGCAGGTCGCGCTCCTCCCGGTCGAGCGGCCTGGTCTGATCGTAAATATTCAACGATTGTGCCCGGAGCGCATTGCCGACGAGGACAGCGACCACGATCAGGCAAAACACCCCCGCCACCACCGCGAGGCGGACGGCCGCCTGGTAGGCGGTGTGGCCCAATCGCCGCACATGTTGCCCGGGGGCATCCTGTTTGCTCATTCCGTCTGCTCCTCCGGTTCAACGTCCCCGCGCCGGCGTGCGAGCCGCAGGTGCTCGCGGGGGCAATGACGGAAGCACCGCCCGCAGGCGACGCACTGGCCCGGCTCGGCCTCGTAATCGGTGCGGGTGCGACGCATCGAGAGCAGCACCAGCTTCATGCCGATGACCAGGCCGACCCATCCGCCGAACAGGACCGCCCGCCGCCGGAACTGGCCGAGCAGCTCGGCTTCCCGGTCGTACAGCTCGCGGACCGGGCGGCGTGTCAGCCGGAACGCCTCGACCTCGTCCGACATGCCGGCCGTGGCCAGTGACTCCTCGGCCCGCACCGCCCGGGCCTGGCGAACCGTGTGGTGGGTGCCCGCCAGCGATTCGCTGCTCAGCCCGCCAAGCCACGCCCCGAGGGCGACGATGGCCGGCAGGGCGAGCAGGAGCAGCCCGAGTGACACCTTGCCCGTCCGCCGGTCGTGTGTCGGTTCGGCGGGCGCCCGGATGGCGTTGTATGGGCAGGCGTCCTCGCAGAGCCGGCACTGCACACACTCGTCGGGGGTGATGCTGGCGCTGGTCACGGCGACTTTCGATCCGCCGCGCAACAGGACGCTCAGCGGGCAGAGGAACCGGCAATAGGGCCGTCCGACGAACATCGAGACGAGCAGCACCAGCCCGCCGAGAACGAGTATCTGGAAGTTGCCGCTGAGCCGAAAGATCGAGACGAACGGGTCGTACTGGCAGATGATGTAGAGGGCGCCCGTCGAGGCCAGCAGGACGGCGAGCCCGAGATAGATGTACGCGAACAGACCCAGCCCCTCCTCCAGCCACCTGGGCACCTTGAGCGGTCGAACCAGCGCAAGCTCCTGGACCGCACCCAGCGGGCACACCGACGAGCAGAAAACCCGCCCGACGAACAGGGCAAACACCAACGGCAGCAACAGGAACGCGAGCACGGTGATCGGCACCACGAACCCGCCGGCCAACCCCTCGCTCGCGTGCTGGATCGCACCGATCGGGCAAACGCACCCCTTGCGGACGAACCCGAAGTACACGAGACAGCCGACCATAAGGACGAAGATGCCGGCACGCGACCGCCACTTGAGCGCGAGCAGAGAGGCCGCCGCGAGCGCCGCCAGCAGCAGGCCGACATCGAGGTATTCGAGCGTCATCGACCGGGGCGGGGGATGCTCGGTGACCGGCTCCCGGTAGTCCTCGGGCAGTTCGGGCCGGGGCACACGCCGCTCCGGGGCTTCGACCTCCTCGACCTCGGGCGGGGGCGATACCGTCGAGCCGACCCAGATGCCGGCACCGATGGCCGCCAGCACCAGCACAATTTTCAGCGCGGTCTTCCCGTGGCCAGTCACGATGCCTCCGGCTCTCTCAGAAGATAGGGCCTCGTCGCGGGGAGCCGGACGAACGCGCCCGAGGGGCAGGCCTCTGCGATGGCGCATTGGCTGCAATTCACGCACCGGTCGTGGCGGACCTGGAGGTAGAACGACCCGTTCCCGTCCCGGTTGCATCCCTCGACACACCGCCCGCAGCCGATGCAGTCGTCCTCGTCGATGGCGTACTCATAGTCCGGCCCGCTCACGTGCCGGCGGTGGATGGCTCCGGTCGGGCACAACTGTCCCTCGGCCCCGGTGGTCTGGACGCCCGCCGCGTCGAAGTACCCGAAGCACAGCTCGCAGTAGCCGCAGATGCCGGTTGCGTGTACGCATTTCACCGCCGACGGTGTGAGCACGCAGAAAGAGGCGCAGTTCTCGCACTGGATGCACTTGTCCGGGTTGATCTGCCAGACCCGTCCGTCGCCGGAACTCCTCTTGCCCAGGGCGCCCACCCCGAGGCCGAGGCCCGCCCCCAGCGACAGCAGGGCGGCTCCGCGTACCCCGGCGCGAAGCAGGTCACGCCGTGTCGGCTTTTCGGTGGCATTGTCGTTCTTATTTGCCATTGCTTCGCCTTGCCTCCTGGCTTGCCGGCGAGCTCGGGTTGAGCTCGCAATTGTCTTCGAGCGGGCACCTGGAACAGCGGCCCGAAAGGATGCACTCCTCGTCCGATCGGCCGGACAGGGCCACCGTCCCGACCCCGGCGAGGATGCCCAGCCCAGCGTAGCGAAGGAGAGACCGGAAGAACCCGCGTCGCGTTTTGCCTGTATCTGATCCGTTCATCATTCGGCTCCCTTTTCGACGAAGATTCGGACAGCCATTCGGACGCGGTCGAGCACCAGGACGCGGTCCCGGCTGTCGGCGGCCACGTCGTTCGCCGGTCGTTCGGCCGTGCGGGCATCGACCGCGGGCGGATGGGGGAAGAGCTCGGGGCCGGCCACCACGCCGACGAAGCCGCCGTCCTTCTCATAGATTTTGACCCGCGGCTCGCCCTTCTCGCTGGTGACGATCCGACCGTCGCCCAGGACGGTGATATGGCAGGGATTGCAGCAGGGGCGGAACCCGCGGATGTCGGTGCCCGGTTCGCCCCACGCGGCCAGCGGCTCGCCGTCGGGGGTATAGACCTCGATCTGCATGAAGCCCGGGTTGACCACATAGACCAGGCCGTCGGGGCCGACCGCGACGTCGAGGTGAGGCATCGGTGCCCGGATGCCCCGGATGTCGCGCCGTTCGTCCGCGCCGGCGATCTCGTTGAGGAGCCCGCCCGCCCGGTCGTAGCGACGGACCAGCAGGTCCGAGTGATCGGCGACGAATACGCCCGCGTCCGACACGGCCATGCCGGTAATCCGGGCGCCGACCGGGAGTTCCTTCCATACAGCCGGCTCGCCGTCGGGCAGAATCGTGTAGATGCGCTGCTGTGTCGCCGCGTACAGGGTGCCGTCTGCATCGACGGCCAGGGAACGGGCGCCGGGGACCGCGACATCCCGCTCGGGCTCGCCCTCGGGGTCGAACACGCGGATCGAGCTCGGGCCGGCCACGTAGACCAAGTCGCCCGGTCCGACGGCGATCGCGTGGACCTGGTCGAACCCGGTGTCGAACCCGGGCACCTCGCGATAAAGCACCAGGTCGGGGTCGGTCGGCGGGGGCGGCGGTATCTGCGGACGCTCCCCGGTGACATCGTACGTGGCGACGATGTAGGCAGCGGCGGCCACAGCGACGACCACCAGCCCGACGATGACGGCGGTTTTGGCGTTCTCGGACATTTTTATTCGCTCCGCACGTCGAGACACTTGAGTGTCGTCTCATCGCGAACCAGCAGTCGCCCTCCGGCGATGGCCATCGGCCCGAACGCCTGGTCCGCGTCGAAGATCACGGCCCGATCCAGTTCACGGTACCCGGCGGGGCTCGGCTCTACGAGCACGAGTTCTCCGGTATCGGTCAGCAGGAAGAGCAGGTCGTCGGCGATGAGATACGGCCCGCGTCCGGCTCCGAACGGTTCCCTCCGGTCGGTCGCCCAGACGATCTCGCCGGCGGGATGGGCACAGACCAGTTGCCCGCCCACGATGACCCCGTACAGATATCCGTCGTAGTAGATAGGGGTATGCTGTTCGGCGCTGAACTCGCGTTCGGTGAAGCTGGCCAGCGTCTCGACCCGGTAGCCATCGCCCTGTCGGGTGACCTGGATCATTCTGCTGCCGGCTCCGCCGTACCCGCCGCTCAGCAAGATGCGGCCTTCGCCGATGGGGACGGGTGCGGGGACATTGGCGAACGACACCCGCCAGGTCGGGTCCGTCCACAGCATCTCGCCGGTCTCGGCGGACACTGCGGCCAGCCCGCCGCTGGCGGGGTAGAGGTACATCCGCTCGCCGTCGATCTCGGTCGGGATAATCGATGAATGGGTCATCCCCCACCGGTCGGGGTTGGGCGTCTCCCACACGAGTTCGCCGGTCTCGCAGTCCACGGCGATCATCAGCACCTCGTTGCCGCCGGGGGCGATGATCGCCCGTCCGTCGTCGATCAGGGGGCATTGGCCGGTGTACCAGGACGGCACACGGGTGCCGTACTCCTCGACGAGGTCGATGGCCCATCGCAGCTCGCCGGTGGCTGTGTCGAGGCAGACGACGTGAGCTTTGGGTCCGATGGAGAGGACATAGTCGTCGGTGACGGCGGGCACGGTCCGCGACATCCCGTATTTGCGGGTGACGTTGGCGGGGTAAGAGAAACTCCACACCTCCCGGCCGTCTTCCAGGGACAGGCATCGGATCACGTCGCGTCGGAGCTCGGCGTCGAAATCGGTGATGTAAATCCGCCCGTTGAGGACGGCGGCGCCGGCGTGTCCCTCTCCGACCTCGAGCGACCACAGGACCGGCGGGCCGTCGGCGGGCCAGCTCCGGGCGAGCGCGGGACCTTCGTGCGCGATGTTGTCGAAGCCGGCGTTCCGGAATCGCGGCCACGAGCCGGACAGTTCCGGCGGCTCGAGCCCCGTGGCCCGGTGTTCGCCGGTCTCGGCTATCGGCCGGGCCGGCTCGCGCTCCGGCTGCTCCTCGACTTCGGGCAGCCGCTGAGGCAGACCGGTGACCACGCTCCCGCCGAGCCACACGGCCAGGACAACCGTGGCCACGGCTGCCGTCGCAGCCGGTATGATGGTGTCGATTCGGTCCAGTCCCAAAACCTCGTTCTATCCCTGTTCAGGTGACGGTACAATCGTCTGACTTCGCTTTCCGGCTGGGGATGGCCCGGCCCCGGCACATCCCGGCCGAACATCCTTTGATCCTTCGCCGCAACAGCCGCCAGGGTACGCCCGGGCGAGCCGCTGCAGCACCACACCTGTTCTCCTACTACTTTGTGTCATTATAGCAGATTCTGGTCGAAGCACAGGCCAAAAACGGAGCGGTCGTCTATGGATAGATCGCTTCTTCCCGCCAGATGCGGTTGATGAGCTCGTAGCGTTCGAGCGGCATGCCGGTATACACGCAATTGCTGGTCGAGAAGATGTAACCGCCGCCGGGCATGCCGTGCTCGATACAGTATCGGGCCGACTCGATGCATTCCTCGTCGGTGCCCGTCTGGAGCAGGGCGCAGTTCACGTTTCCGATCAGGCACAGGTCGTCGCCGCAGCGCCGTTTCACCTCGGCGATGTCCACCCCGGCCTGCGGGTCGAGCGAGTGGAGTGCGTGTGGCCGGCATTGCACGAGTTGGTCGAGGATGGGCATGATGTCGCCGTCGGTGTGCTTGATGACATAGTAGCCCTGGTCGCGGTAGCCGCGGACCAGCCGTTCGAGGTATGGGGCGACGAACTCGCCGAACTGGGCGGGGCTGAGGAACGGGCCGGTGTTGAAGCAGTAATCGCTGCACAGAGTCATCCCGTCCCACAGTCCGAGGCCCATCTCGGCCTCGGAGCGGTCCAGAGCCCGGTCCACCCGCTCCGTCGCCTTCCCGTGCAGGGCTTCCGGTTCATCGGCGATGCGATAGGCGAACTCGGCCATTTGTTCGCCGTCGGGCAGCCCGAAGGTGGCGTCGCCGTGCCGGGTGAGGAAGAACCGATCTCCGGTCAACTCCCGAATCTTCCCGGCGATGAGCTGGAGGGAGTCGGGCATGCCGTCGAATCCGTGCACCATAATGGCGTGATGGCCGTAGCGGTCGGCGATGTCGATGTACAGTTGGGCGGCGTGGGCGACCTGGGCGTCCTGCTCGCGGGCGCTCATCTGGTCCCACTGGGTAAACCGTCGGTGGCCGGGGAACACCCTGCCGAACGCCTCCATGGTCAGGAAGAAGACGAGCTCGAAGGTCGGGACCCGGCCGCGTGGCGGTCCCAGTTCCAATGCGTTGATGAACTCATCCCGTGGCGTCATGCCTCGGCCTCACATCCGGTTTCAACTCGAGCGGGGGCCTCTCCGTCTTTCTGATGGCGGCCACCGATACCCATAGGCCGAATCTGCGGGACCTGGCCCGATTACCGGCCGGTCGCCAGCCCGACGGCGACTCGGCAGGCGGTGAGGAACTTCGGGATGTCGAGCTTTTCGCCGATGGTGTGGGCGTTGACTGTGCCCGCCCCCAGGGTCACCGCGTCGAGGCCGCGCTCGACCAGCCAGTTGGCGTCGAGCCCGCCGTTGCTGTACTCGAGAGCCGGGTTCAGGTCCAGTTTGTCGAGCACGCGGACCGCTTCGTTCACGCAGGGGCTCTTCTCGGTCAGCTTGAACGCCTCGTATTTTTTGTGGTAGTTGAACTCGACGGACCCGTGCTCGCCCTCGCTGGTGGCCAGTGACCGGGCCGCCCGCTCGAACGCCTGGCGATAGGCGTCGGCGATGCGTTTGCGGAGCGACGTGCAGAAGCTGCGGCACTCGCCCTCGAGGTGCAGCCGGTCGAGCACGACGTTGGTCGCCTCGCCGCCCTGGAGGACGCCGATGTTCGATGTCCCTCTCACTCCGTCCTTCATCACCAGCCCGAACCAGCCGTTCTCCTGCAGATCGGCCATCGCCAGTGCGGCGATCATCGCGGCCGATACGCCCTGCTCCGGCTGACCGCCTGCGTGGGAGGGGATGCCCGTCACGTCGATGTCGATATGATACCCTCCGGTCGCCCCGATCTCGAGGCAGTCGGGGGCGTTCCCGTCCCAGTTGAACACCAGTTCCGGCTTCCCGATGTATCGTTTATCGACGAACCGCGCCCCGACGAGCCCGATCTCTTCCTGAACGGTGAACAGGAAGGTGAGCGGGGGATGGGGCAGGCCGCGGGTGACGACCTCGAGTGCGGCGGTGAGCACCGCGCCCACGCCCGACCGATTGTCCGCCCCCAGCCCGGTCTCGCCCGCCGGCTCGATGTAGTCCTTGCGACGGACCGGCCTGGCGTCTGCACAGATGGGGACGGTGTCGATATGGGCCACCAGCATCCGCCGCGGCCGGCTCGACGAGCCGGGGAGATTGACAATCAGGTTCCCGCATTCCCCGCCGAAAGGGCTTTTCTTGTGGGCGTTGTCGAACCGGATCGCATCGTCGGGCACCCCGGCATCGGCGAGCATCTCGATGATGGCCTCGGCGATCTGTTTCTCCTGGCAGGAGACGCCGGGGACGCTGAGCAGCCGCATCACCGTGTCGATGGCGCGGCCTTCGTCGATGGTGTACGTATCGTCGGACTGGGTGGTCGTCACTGCGTTGGTCCTTTCTGTTGATAACGTCGCACGAACTCGCGGTAGTCGGCCGGGGTGTCGACCCCCACGGCCGGATGGGCGGTTTCGGCGACCTGGATGATGCGGCCGTGTTCGAGGGTACGGAGTTGTTCCAGCTTCTCGGCCTGCTCCAGTGGGGTCTGGGGCAGGTGGGCGAGTTCGAGCAGGAACTCGCGCCGGTAGGCGTACAGGCCGACGTGGATGAGGAACACGGCCCCCCGGTCGGGTTCGCGGTGGTGGGGGATGGGTGCCCGCGAGAAGTAGAGGGCGCGGCCGTCGGTGCCGCACACGACCTTCACCGCGTTGGGGTCCGCCGCCCGGTCGGGGTCCTTGGTTGGGCAGGCCAGGGTGGCGATGACGGCCTGCGGCGCTTCCACGAGTGCCCGGACAGCGGCGTCGATGGCGTCGGGCTCGATCTCGGGCTCGTCGCCCTGGATATTGACCACGATGTCGTGGTCGAGGTCGGCGGCGACCTCGGCGATGCGATCGGTGCCCGTCGGGTGGGCGGGCGAGGTCATCCTGACCTCGGCTCCGAACCCGGCGGCGGCATCCCGGATGCGCTCGTCGTCGGTCGCGATGATGACCTGGTCGAGCGATGGGGCGCCCGCTGCTCGCTCCCACACGTGCTGGATGAGCGGCCGCCCGGTCTCACAGAGGAGCAGCTTGCCGGGCAGGCGGGTCGACTGGTAGCGGGCGGGGATGATGCCAACGGCGTTCACGAAGCTTACTGGTCTCTCGAGGGCAGTGGATCGGATTGGCCCGTCGGGCCGGCGCCGGGCGTGTTCGGCGTGTCGCCGGTGGTGGTTGCACGCTCGGTCGCCCTCACCGTACGCTCGGCGAGAGTGGCTGTTATTGTACCCAACGCCATGCTGGCGTCAATACGATGGGGATAGCCCTCCGCCTTGTCCACCCAGACGAGCAGCCGGGCACCCTTCCATAACCTCCGAGTCAGGTCCGACCTGACCTCGATGACCAGCGCATCCCGGGTCTCTCCCGCGGGCAGCTCGACGGGCTCCTCACGGAGAACGGAAATGTGGGCGACAACATCGCGTTTCCGATCGGAGGCCACCATCTCGAACGAATCGCCGGGGGCCATCGGCCGATGTCTGAGGTAGTAGGGAATCGACATAAAATGGTGTGCGTCCGGGGGGATCGACCGGGGGCCGTCCCGCAGTTCGAGCCCGTCGCCCTTGTCCTCGTAGGCCGTGACCGACGCGGGGGAGCGTTCGTAAACCAGCTTCTTGTGTGACCGGTCGATGGCGACCGCGAAGCCGTAATGGACGCGCTCAGCGTACTCGATCGGGAGGAGCGTCCGGGCGTCGATGAGCGAGGTGATCTGGCCCTCGACCACGTAGACCGACGAAACCGCGGGGCTGGTGGCCACGCTGGCGGTCACCCGGTAGGCAGCCCGTCCTTCTCCGCGCTGCCCGTCGGGGCCGACTGCCAGGACCAACTCGCCCGACTTGCCCAGGGGCGTGGTGATCTCATAGCGAAGCCGTTCGCGAGGCAGCGGCTTGTGGTCCGGCGGCATCCGCCCGACGAAATCGCCGGGGTCGTCGTCGTCTTCGCTGACCAGCGGTTCCGGGCTGCCCACCCGGCTGCGATGGATCCGTCCGGCCACATAGTAGCCGAGCACGGCGACGAGAATGCCGACGAGGACGGCGAGCGCGACCCGAAGCAATCGCTTGTGTCTGATCATCGTTGATCTGCCTTTACCGAGGGGGCAGGCCCCCCCACATAACCGCCGGGCCGAGGACGTGCTGCTTGCCGACCGGATGAGGACGCCGCCCGACCCGTCATTCCTCCACCTCGATTTTGAGAAAGAACTCGACGTTGCCCTTGCCGCCGCGTATGGGCGACTCCACCCATTGTGCCACCGGGACGCCCCCCTTGTCCAGGTCTTGCACGATCTCCGCAGCGACGGCCCGCGCCTTGTCCGGCGGCAGCAGGCCGCCCTCCACGTCGGCCGGGTCCGCCTCGTATTGCGGCTTCAGGAGCGAGAGCACCAGCCCGCCGGGCCGGACCAGCCCGACCGCGACCGGGACGATCAGACGCTGCTTCGTCCAGCCGACGTCGACCGTGACCAGGTCGACCGGTTCATCGAGCTCGACGTGCAGCGCGTTGGTGCGCTCCATCACCACCACCCGCTCGTCCTGGCGGAGCGTCCACGCCAGGGTGCCGTAGCTGGTGTCCACCGAATAGACCCGGCGGGCGCCGTGCTGCAGGAGGCAATCGACGAACCCGCCGATGTGCGAGCCCAGGTCGGCGGCGACGCCGCCGGCCGGATCGACCTCGAGCGCCCCGAGTGCGAACTCGAGCTTGTCCCCGCCCCGCGTCACGTAGCGGCTCATCGCCCGCTCCGTTCTCCGACCGGTTCGAGGGCGGGCGGCTGGCGGCGCTTGAACTCGCTCCCCCGGACTCGTTCCAGGACCCGCTCGACCACGGTTTCCGGGATGCCCTCGGCGATCGCCTCTTCGGCCGTCTTCCCTTGATCGACCAGTGCGGCCAGCGCCCGGTCGGCGTCGTCGTACGACAGGCCCAGTTCGCCCTCGTCGGTCTGGCCCCGCCACAGCTCGGCGCTGGGCGGCTTTGCGATGATCTGCTCGGGCACGCCCAGGTGGCGGGCGAGCCGGCGGACCTGCGACTTGTACAGGTGGCCGATCGGGAGAAAGGCGCAGGCGGCGTCGCCGTGGAGCGTGCTGTAACCGAGCAGCCATTCGGTCCGGTTGCCCGTGCCCACCACCAGGCCGTCGACGGCCTCGGACCAGTCGAAGAGCACGATCATCCGAATCCGCGCCATGATGTTGCCCAGCCGCCGTCGATCGTCCAGCTCCAGGGTCGATTTCAGCACATCGACGGCGGGGGTGATATCGATGGTCTCGGCCTGGATGCCCGCGTCGGAGGCCACCTTGCGGGCGTGGATGCCGCTTTCGGTCGTGCTCTGGCGATGCGGCAGGATGAGGGCGTGTACGCGGCTGCCCTCGATGGCCCGGGCACACAGGAGCGCGACCACCGACGAGTCCAGCCCGCCGGACAGGCCCAGCACCAGGGCGGACCGGCCGGCATCGGCGAGCTCATCGCGGATGAATCCGGCGATGCGGTCGGCCTCCGCGGCGGGATCAAAGGGACGTACTGCATTCATTGGAACCTCCAGTCAGTCAAGATGGTCAGCCCCACACCAGCCAGAGCAGCAGATAGGCCGGCACGGTGGCGGCGATGGTGAACGGCAGGCCCATGCGGACAAAGCCCCAGAAGCCCACCGCGTACCTCTCCTTCCTCAGCACGCCCAGGCCGACGATGTTGGCCGCCGCGCCGACCGGCGATATGTTCCCGCCCAGGCACGCCCCGATGAGCAGGCCGAACGCCAGCAGGGCGTGGGTGTCGGTGAACGCCGCGATCGACGCGCCCGCCGGCAGCCCCTCGAGGCGGCCGGCGATGGCGAGGACCGCAGGAAGCATGATAGCAGTATACGGGACATTGTCCATAAAAGCCGATATCAGGACGGACATCCACACGACCAGGGTGAACGCCAGGAACCGGTTGTCGCCGACCACCGTCCCGATCCACGCGGCGAGATGATCGATCACCCCCGTCCGCCGTAAAGCGAACGTGAGCGCGAATATCCCTGCAAGGAGGGCGACCGACTGGACATCGAGCTTGAGCAGCCGGACGAGCACCCGCCGCGGCCCGTGCCGCAGCCAGTACCAGACGAGGCCGATCGCCGCCGCCAGCATGCAGACCGCCCCGTTCGCATACAATTCCCCGTGCGGCAGCCAGTGGCCGGGCAACTGGGGCACCACGCTCAGGCCGATGATCTTGCCCGCCAGCAGCCAGGTCGGGAACCACGTCGTCGGGCGCACCAGTTTCGGGGGAACGACCGGCCCCTTGTACCGTCGGAAAAACAGGACCCACAGGGCGAGCATCGAGCCGACGGCGCCCATCTGGATCGCCCAGAAGATGCCGGGCCGGCCCCGATAGAAGAAGAAATCGAGGAAGTCGAGGTGCATCTCGCCCGCCAGGATCAAGCTGGGCGGGTCTCCGATCAGCGTGGCCGCTCCCTGCAGGTTCGACGAGATCGCCAGCCCGATGACGAACGGGACCGGCGACACCTTAAGCCGACGGGCAAGCTCGATGGCGATCGGGGCCACGATGAGGACCGTGGTCACGTTCTCGGTGAACGCCGACAGGAAACTGGCCATCGCACAAATCCCCAGGGCGGCCCCGCCCACGGTCTTCAGGTGGCGGACGATCACCCCGGCCAGAAGAGCCGGCACGCGCGAGATGATGAACAGGTCGGCCACGACCATCGCACCGCCCAGGATCATCAGCACGTTCCAGTTCATGTTCCGAGGAGAGAACAGATGGGCCAGACCGTGCCAGCGGCTCGCCACCTCGGGGTCGGGCTGATACACGCCAAGAAGCAGCAGGAGGAGTACGCCGACCCACAGGACCGTGGCCCGGAACCGCCTTGCCCAGCACACGTAGATGTAGCCGATGGCGAGGACCGCCAGCGCCTGAACCTGGGGGTCTCGGGCCGCCTCGATCATTCCGAGCATGTGATGTCATTCCGTACATTTCCGAGGCACCGAGCGAGTACTGCCACAATGGTACCGATGCCCCGAATAGGTGTCAACGCAGCCCGCCTCCCCTGCTCTCCGGAGTTCCCCCTCAGACCATCTTGACGATGATGTTATAGATGACGTGGGTATAGACCGCGACGCCCAGCCCCCGGTACACGTACAGCCAGCCGAACAGCAGCCCGCTCAACAGGTGGAAGCCGGTGTCCATCCGATCGACCGGATTCGCAAGCGGCCGCAAGTCGAGAGCCAGCACGTGGCAGCCGGCGAACACGAGGGCACTGACCGCGATGCTGAATGCGGCCGCCGCCGCCCGACTCCGCCCGGTCAGGTGATACGCCGCCAGATACAGGGCGCTGGCCAGCACCAGCCGAAACAACAGCTCTTCGTAGATGCCCGCACCCACCGCGCTCATTACCCGGGCATAGACCGAGATCGCACCCGCCATCGACTGGGCGGGCAGCACCGTCAGGCGGCGATACAGCGCGACCCCAACCACGACCAGGAGCACCGCCCAGCCCATGCTCTCCAGCAGCACCCACCCGGTCAGCGAAAAATTCAACCTTCGACGCCGGGCAAGGATCACCACCGCGACCAGAACCGCCAGGAGGACCAGGAAGTTCAGCACGATCACCCCCTGCGTGTCAAACGCAACAGCTAGCACTTCGCCTACCCATCGCCGCGCGCCCAGAGGACGCCAATAGACCAAAGCGACCTCGTACACCAACAGCAGGGGGGCGATCAGCATCAAACTCAGCGCCAAGCTTCTCGACTCGGCGATATAGCCCCTGACTGATTCGTCGGCCCCGATCAGCCATCCCAGCGAATCCGGGCTGACGACCTCCTCGATTGGCTCCTGTCTTCCCATCCCGGAAAACAGTATACCGGCCCGCGCGCCGGCCGGTCAATGCGCATTTCGCTATGCTCCGCCGGCCGCTCCCCACAGCACCACTCAAGGAGAACCCCCCGATAAGTGCGGCCGGTCCCGTTGACGCTCATGGCGACGCGGATAGAATCGAACGGTATAAGAGCGCGATAAAACGTATCGCGGAGCGGTACAGCGAAACAGTGTTGAATCTGGCGGGTGTGCCCGAGGAGGCCCGAGATGACGCCCAACACGATTGGCAGTATATCGAACGCGAACTCGGCCGGACTCGGCGCCGCTCTGAGTTCGGAACGATGGCGCAGCATGCTCTTTCTCGCAAGGCGGCTCTGGCCGGCCCTGGTCCTGGCCGGTGCAGTGTGGCTGACGACCGAAACCGTTTCTGGAGGTGACGTGGTGAACGACGCTCTGGACGCCGATGCAGTGGCACTTCTTCTCTCTCGGCTCGACCTCGAACGCGGCGGATTGGAGCCGGTCAAGGCCGCCCAAGAGAACCCGACCGACGCGGCACGGAAACTGCTGGCCTACTACCGGGCGCGAACCGATGTCAAACACCCGGTGGACCGCTCGGAACGCGAGGACGTGCGGGGCGAGCATGCCAACCAGACGACTCTCGATATCGCGGACGACGCGGTGAAGAACATCCTCATCGCTTCGCCCCAGTTCCCGCGACATGACTTCGGGGAGGAGATCGACTGGCTCAACAACCGGCACCCGCGGCGCGATAAAGAGTGGCTGTGGCAGCTCCAGCGCCACTACTCGTGGCAGCACCTCGGCCGGGCATACTGGCACACGGGCGACGAGCGATATGCCGAGGCGTATGTGCGGCAATTGCTCGGCTGGATCGAGAGCTGCCCGCTTCGGCCCGGCAGCCCCGCCTGGCGAACCATCGAGGCGGGCATCCGGGGTCGTGCGTGGACCTCTCATTTCCAGTACTTTCTCGATTCGCCGGCCGTCACCCCCGCCGTCCTGGTCGCGTTCCTCAATAGTTGCCACGATCACGCCGAATACCTGACAGGCCGGCGATTCACCCGGAACAACTGGGGGCTGATGGAGGCGGAGGGAGCCGCGTTCATCGGGTTCACCTTCCCCGAATTCCGGGAGGCGGAAAACTGGCGCTCACGGGCGATCCGCCACCTGAACGCCGAGGTCAACCGGCAGGTCCGTCCCGACGGCCACCACGTCGAGCAGTGCATCAACTACCATTCCGGCTGCATTGGTTGGTTCACTCGCACCGCCGAGCTGGCGCGGCTGAACGGCCGCGAAGACGAGTTCCCCGCCGAGTTCTGGGCCCGGATCGAAAAAATGGTCGCCGCCGTCATGAAGCTCACCCCGCCCGGCGGGCGGTCGGCACAGTTCGGCGACACACACAGCCCGATGGACTGCCGTGCCGTACTGCGACGCTGGGCGGGGACGTTCGACCGCGACGACTTCCGGTACGTCGGCACCGCCGGGGAACAGGGCAAGCCGCCAGAGCAGACCGCCTACGCACTGAAGCAAAGCGGGTTCTACTCAATGCGAAGCGGCTGGGACGACGACGCGATCGGGCTCGTCCTCAAATGCGGGCCGGACGGCGGCTGGCACTGCCAGCCCGACAACGGGGCGTTCGAACTGTGGGCATACGGGCGGCGGCTCATGCCCGACAGCGGCACCTACGTCTACAGCGGTGACGACGCCGGCCGGGCCTGGTTCCGCCAGACGCGGGTACACCAGACCCTCACCCTCGACGGCCGGGACATCGCTTACGCCCCGCGGCTGCGGCTGTGGAAGCCCGGCGAAGAACTCGACACGCTCGTCGTCGAAAACACCAGTTACGAGGGGTTCGTACACCGGCGCGCGGTCCTGTTCGTCAGGAAGGCGTTCTTCGTGCTCATCGACGAGGCACTCGGCGACGCGGCGGGAAACGCAATGCTGCACTTTCAACTCGCACCGGGCGACGCGGTTTTCGACGAGGCGAGGCCGTCGGTGCGAACCGATTTCGACCGAGCGAATCTGCTGATACACGGCCTGCCGCAGCCGGACCTGGCCGTCGAGAAGGAGCGCGGGCAGGTGTCATTCAAGTACGGGACGCGGGAGGACCGCCCGGCGTTCCGTTATCAGCTCCCCAAGCCGGAAGGCGTCGGCGTCCGCTTCGTCACCGTGCTCGTGCCTTACGAGGACGCCGACCCGCCCGTGGTCTCGGTCGAACTGGTCGGCGATCCGCCGCCGGGCGCCTCACGCGTCGAGCTCGACATACGGGTGGGTGATATCAGCGAACGGGTCGGGTATGATGTGGATCAGGATTAGCTCCCCCTGATTCGAGGAACCGGCCGGGCGTCGAGCGCAATGGAACAAAGGACGGCAAGATGAAAATGAAGGCATTCATCGGCGCCATGTTGGTCGGTTTGATCTCGTATGGGGTGGTACTGGCGCGGCCCGAAGAAACGCCCGATTACCTGGCGGTGGTGCGGGCCTACGCCGACGCGATGATCGAGCACGGGCGCGACAGGTACGGCGAAGAACATTCTCCGCTGTTCGCCGCCGCTCTGGACCGCGAGACGATGACGCTCAGTCCGCGCGAGGAATCGCGCCGGGCGTTCGGGGCCATCCCGGGCGTCCGGGAGCACGACCGGTCGTTGGGCGGGGCAAACCCGTACGAGCACAGGGGCCTGTACGCCATCCTATACCAACTGACCGAGTTGACCGGTGAAGGTCGCTATGCCGAGGAAGCGGACAAAGCGCTGAAATTTTTCTTCACCCGCTGCCAGCATCCGCGAACCCACTTGATGCCCTGGGGCGAACACCTCTACTGGGATTTCCACACCGACAACTGGTCGGCCAGCGATCCCAATGGCCCAGTGCGGGATACCCACGAAATCTCCGGACCGTGGCCGTTCTGGGACGCCTGTTATCGGCTCGCCCCCGACGCGAGCTGGCGGTTCGCCATCGCCCAATGGGACCACCAAGTCGCCTGCAAAGAGACCGGCGCCTTTTGCAGGCACGCCCGGTTCTCCCGACACGGCCCCGGCCGGCTTACCGAATTCCCCCGATATGCCGGACAGATGATCGAGAACTGGGCGGATTCGTATGCCCGCCCGGAAAATGCAGACCGCGAGCGCCGGGACGAGTTGCCCCGGGCCATCGCCGTGCTGGTCGGACGCATGGAAGCCAATATGGAACTGACCGAGACGGGCTATCTGCCCGCCGGTCGCGACCGGGGCAATCACTTCGATATCGTGTGGCCCGGCAGCAACCTCGAACTGGCCCGATGTCTGTGGGAAGCCGCCCGGCTCCTTGACGAGACGCACAGGGAACTCGCCGAACGTATGCGCCGGCTGGCCCTGCGACAGGACGAGACCTTCTTCGAAGCCCCCCACCGAATCACATCCGGCGGCGGCTTCGTGGCCACCCTGGACTCCCGGACGGGGCAACCGCGTGAACGCTGCACAAATCGCCCCTACACCGAGACCTGGGACACCGGCTACGGCCACGGAATCCATGCCGGCCTGGCCAACCAATTATACGCCCGACAAGAACAGCTACAGGCCGGCCATCCGGACAAAGCGGCGAAATACCGAACGCTCCTGCTCGCCGCAGCGGAACAATACCTCGCCTCGGAACCGGCCCGCGATCAACTGCAAAAGCCCAACGCGCTGGCCGGTGCCATCCAACTCATGCTGAACGCACACCGGATCACGGACGACCAAAGATTCCTGCAGCGGGCCGACCATTTCGCTCGGATCGGCATCGACCTCTTCCTCGACGAGGGCAGCCCCCTGCCGAAAGCCACAAATCAACACGGCCATTACGAGGCGAAAACAGGCGGACCGAGATTCGTGAACATCCTCCTGCAACTCCACAGCGCGATGCAGCAGTAGCGCACCCCGATGACCGCGGTCGGCCATTTGACTTGGAACCACGCACCTTATATCATCAGGGAATGGGCTGCCTCCGGCCGCGAACCGGCCAATCATAGACGTGCGGACCGAGCAAAAAAATCCGGCCTGAATTCACCACACTCGGGCGCGACAATCGGTTGTAGGGGGATAGAACGGGTGGCACTGTGCAGGTGTTCTTCCGGGCGATCCGGGCGGCAAACCGGCCTGTCCGCCCACTCGGGGCCCCTCCGATGGCAGGGGCTTGCCCTTCCCCGCAGCCATCGAGATCGCCTCCGTCCGACTGTTGCCCGGCACATTCGAGGAGAATCTGGATGACGCAGAAGAAGGCGTCTATTCACCTGTTCAAGTCGCTGTTGCGGTCCCGCCTTTGGGTTGTCTTTGTTCTGCTGCTTTTCCCACTTTCCGCATTCGGAGCGGGAAGGGTCGGCCATACCAAGGTCCTCGATACCGAAAGCTTCTGGCGGGTCCGGACGATCCGCGAGACGGAGGACATGGTCCTGCCGGACGGCGAGATTGTGCACGGTCAGATCAAGACCGATGTCGCCGGGCCGCTCGCCCGATGGTTCCGGGAACGGATGGATGTCGGGGCGCTGCCCGAAGACAAATACCGGGTCGAACCGCTCGACGAGGACGAGATTTTCCGCCTCCCCCGCGAAACGTCCGCCGACTGGATGCAGCCGGACTTCGACGACAGCACCTGGGCCCGCCTGCGCGGCCCGATCCTCCACGAATCGACCGATTCGGACTGGAAGCTGATCCTGATGCGCGGAACCTTCAAGGTGGAAGACCCCAACCGAGTGGGCCACCTGACTCTCAACCTCGGCTTCCGCGGCGGAGCGGTCGCCTATATCAACGGCGTCGAGGTCGGTCGGTCGAACATGCCCGAAGGAGAACTCGACCTGTTCGCATCCGCCGAACCCTATCCCGAGGAAGCGTACTTCTGTGAGGACGGTTATGCGATGCGACGACGGGGGCGCACCGAGGCGGAACGAGAACGCATCGCCAGCCGTGTACGCTCGCTCGAGGACGTCCGGATACCGGCGAACAAGCTGCGCGAAGGCATCAACGTTTTGGCGATCTCCGTTTATCGGGCACCGGTCCTGCCGAAATTCTACGTGAGCCGGAATCGTGGAGGCGCCACCCTCCACCACACCTGCCATTGGGCACGCATCGGCCTGGACAAGGCCGAACTGACCATGCTGCCCGGCGCCCAGGTCACCCCGAACACCGCCCCGATGCCCGGCCACGGGTTCCTCGTGTGGAACCACACCACCGTCACCCGCGTGTTCCCGGAAAGCTTCCCAGACCCGTTCGCCACACTCCAGCCCGTCCAAATCAGCGGCGTCCGAAACGGCATCTTCAGCGGCCAGTTCGTCGTCAGCGACGAAAATCCCATCCACGGCCTGACCGCAGAAGCCGGCGCACTCGAGGGCGAGAACGGAGCCATCCCGGCCGACGCGATCAAACTGCGATACGGACGACCGGACGGGCGACGGCCCAGAGGAGTTCAAGGTCCCGAGGGTTCGTTCGATGCGCTCGAAGACGCCCCGCCCGACCCGGTCCCCCTCTACCCATACCCGGACGGCGCATTCCAGGACAGCGGCGCTCCTCAACTCGCCGAGGCCGCCATCCAGCCCGTCTGGATCAACGTCACCGTCCCGGCCGACACCGCGCCCGGCACCTACAGCGGCAAGATCACCGTCACCGCCGAGGGCGTCGACCCCGTCGAGGTGCCGCTCAAGGTCAAGGTGATGGACTGGACGCTGCCCGACTTCAACGACTTCACCGTTCACATGGACCTCGTCCAGTCGCCCGACACGGTGGCGATGGCCTACGACGTCGAGCCGTGGAGCCACGAGCATCTGGAACTGCTCGACAAGACCTTCGCCCTGCTCAAACCGCTGGCGGTCAAGACCCTCTACGTTACCGCAGTCACCCGCACCCACTGGGGCAACGAGCATGCCATGGTCCGGTGGGTCCGCGATGACGAGGGCGAGCTGCAGCCGAACTTCGACGTGGTCGAGAAATACCTCGACATCGCCACAAAGCACCTGGGCAAAGTTCCCGGCATCATCTTCCACACCTGGGCACCCAGCTCGAGTGACGGGCACGCCGGAGGGGCCGGCCGGGCACATCGCCGCAACAACCGGGCCATCCTGTTCACAATGCTCGACCCCGAGACGGGCGAGTTGTCTCAGCGGACAGGCCCCGCCTGGGGCACGGCCGAGGCCCGCGAGTTCTGGCGAAAGTTCAACGTCGGCATCCGGGAGG
>PWKM01000090.1 GCA_003559755.1 Planctomycetota bacterium | reverse complement strand
TGGAACCGGACCGGGCTGGCGACAGACTGGAGCCGGGTTCGGAACACCCTTCCGCCGCCCCCGACCGAGCGGAGTTCGGTCGTGCCCTCGCGTGTGGTCCCTTCGAACTCGTAGCGGAACCGGACGGTGGAGGGGAGTCGCCCGTCGGCCTCGATCTCGACGGCCAGCGGATCGCCCTCGATGATCGGCTCATCGTAGCGGACGGTCAGATGCGTCCGCTGGGGCCAGTGGACGTTCATCATCAGGATGTTACGCCGGAGCCAGAGCCCCATCACGTCCGGCCGTACGACGGTAAACCCGAGCAGACCGGCCCACAGGACGGCCGCAATGGCGACCGACTTGAGCACACGGCTTCGGTCGATGGTCCCGCTGAGATCGAGCGGGCCAACTGCCTGTTGGGCATCGCGCGACACGGCGGCCATCATGCTGACCGACTGGTCGGACCGGCCGGCAGTACCGGATTCGACGGCGTGGGCGAACTGCAGGGAACTGATCAGCCGATCGCCCAGTTCGGGGAACCGGTCCTCGACGGTGAGCGCGAGCCGTTCCTCGTCCATCGGGCGGAGCAGACGGGAGACCAGCTTGCGGTAAACGACGTATCCCAGCGCCGACAGGCCGACCGCCAGTGCAAGCAGCCGAGCCGGAAGGGTGAGCCGTTGGAGATAATCGATGACCAGAGAGACGACGACCAGTCCCACGAGTGCCGATCCGGCCCAGGCCAGCCCCTCGATGGTCAGTACGGCCCGGAGCTGTTTCCGGAACGCTCTCAGTTTTTGCAGAATCGGCTGGTTCACTTGTCTTTTCCTTTACGCCATGTTTGCTCGTTTTCGCAGCCACCACTCGGACCCGAGCAGCAGGGCCATCAGCCCCAGCAAGAGCGGGTTCGCCCACAGCGAGAACTCGCCGCCGGGGATGACCGCCTCCTCGCTCCGGTCCTCGATCCGGTCGGGAAGTTGGCCGAGTTCGTTCAGTGCGATCACCGCCCCGCCCGAGCTCGCCTCGGTGAGTTCCTCGAGTCGGGCCATGTTTGCCCGCAGGCGGCGGAACTCGGGGTCGCCGGTGACTTGGATAAAGGCGGTGGATGCCGAGCCGCCGGCCGGGTCGTCTATCACGGAAAGCTGGTAATAGCCGGCACCTTCGGGTGTGAACCGGGCCTGATATTCTGCCGGCTTGCCCTCTTCCAGGGTGCCCGGCTCGCCGTCGGCCGACATCTGGAACCGGGGCTGGAGCAGGATCGTGCGGGCGTCGATGACCTCAGGCGGCTCGGCAGAGGTCGACGGGTCGTCTCCGACGCGCCTGAGTTCGACCCGCACCTCAGGCGGAAGCTGGTCTGCGCGGCCCTCGGGGTATTGTACGTGTGCGGAGACGGTGACCGGGCTGCCCACGTCAAACTGCTCGCCGTCGGTCTGCAGCCGGGCGAAGCTGCGGGTGCCCAGCATCTGGCCTTCGACCAGCGAGCGGACAAGCTGTGTCCAGAAGGTGTCGTGTACCTGCTCGCCGAGCTGACGCCAGCGCCAGGTCTCATCGAACGCCATGAATGCGACGCGGCCGCGCCCGTAGTAGCCCTGCACGAGGACGGGCATCGGCTGTGCCGAGCCGCCGTGCGGGTCGATGGTCCGGCGCGGGTCGTCGGTCCGAATATAGGGGGTCCCGGCCCCGCGTACGCGTCGGATGGGGAACGACCAGTAGTGTCCGGGAAGGCGCCGCCAGATTTGCCGATTTTGTTCCGGCTCGATCGAGAACTTGAGGAGCGGGCTGTCGACCCCGTCGGTGGTGGGCGAGAGGCGGTTCCGGCGCTGCCAGCGGAAGCTCCCCTGCTCCACCCGGGCCTGATCGATATCGAGCTCGACGGGGATGACGCGGGAGATCGGGTCGCTGATATTCGTGCGGAAGAAGTCGGTGGTGTACTTCTCGCCGGCGACGTAGAGCAGCCCGCCGGCATCGTCCTCGACGAAGTTGCGGATGCCTTCGAACCACTCGCGCCGCATCCCGGGCCGGGTCGGGTCGATGTCCATGAGAATGATGACGTGAAACCCGTCCTCGGGGCCGGAGGAGCCGGTGGGATCGGGGCCGAAGTCGGTCGGGAGCTCCCGCAGCAGATGATTGCCCATCTGGGGGTATTCCCGGCTGGCACTCTGGAGCCAGCACCACAGTGCGACGCTGTCGTCCTGGATCAGGAGGTTCCGGAGCGCCCGGTACTCCCAGCTCGGTGCTCCCGAGACGAGCAGCACGTTGGTGGTGTCCTCGACGACGCGGATGCCGCTGGCGACCGCGATGTTGTCCCGGGTGAAGTGTTCGTCGGGGAGCGGCCGCACCTTGACGGTGAAGATGTATTCGCCCTCGTCGCCCGCCTCGGGCACGTACATGAAGGACAGCGGCTGGTTGGCCTTCCTTGGCTCGACGACGAACTCCTTGGTCTCGAGCAGGGTCTCCGTCTGCTCGCCCACCTTCTGCCGGTAGAGGTCGGCGGTCACCGTCTTGGGAAGATCGTACCCGGTGCTGGCAACGCGTGCGACGATCTGAGCGGGGTCGCCGACAAAGAGCGTGCGGTTGACATCGAGCATCTCGTCGGCCCGGATGTTGCGCGTCCGCCGCAGGCGGTCGATCCCGATGAGCGTTCCGTAGATCGGGACATCCCGGCTGGCGGCGGCCTCGCCCGCCAGGCGCACTCTGTCCACCACCTCGTCGTTATCCTGACCGTCGGTCAGCACCAGCATCGAGGAGATCGGGCGGCCGGCGTGGTCGTCCAGCAGGGCCTTGACCGCCTGGCCCAGGTGGGTCCGGTTATAGAAAGGTTCTTCGGAGCGGACGTGCAGCGCGTGCCGCAGCATCCCCGGATGGAAGCCGGGAACCGCCCCGTCGTCTCGCTCTTCGTCCTGGACCGGCGGACGAAGCGGCAGGTGCAACACTTCGTTGACCGACCGGGCGAAGGTGTAGATGTAAACCGGATTGGTCTCGGACAGGCGGTTCAGGAGGTCGATCTCTTCGCTGCTGAGCACGGCGTCCAGGATGTCCAGCCGGGGCACCGATTGGTTGCGGACATCTTCGGGGTACCAGCCGGTGGCATCGATGACCTGTCGGGCTTGGGGTGATGCGATCCGGCCGTCCTCGGCGGGGCCGTAGGGCGACGGGTTATCGACGGTCTCCTGCTCGGCGTCCACGTCGCCGTATCGGTCGGCCAGGGTCATGCTCTTGGAGACATCGAGGAGGACGAGCACCGGCGAGAGCGTCTTGTGGATGGTCGAGACGACAAGGGTCGGTTCGAGGAACATCAGCAGGGCCAGCAGGATGGCTGCGGTGCGGAGCCCGGCGAGCAGATAGCGTCTGCGCTGGGACGCGGTCCGGCCCTCGCGGCGATAGAGCCAGAAGGTGAGCCAGATGAGGCCTGCGAGGCAGATGATGGTGAGGAACAGCCCCCAGCCCTGTGGCATCCCGAGGAACCGGAATTGGACCTGGTCGCCCTCTCCGATCCGGCGTACGTCGAACCAGGTCAGCCACCGGACAATTCTTTGCAGGAGGCCTTCGGAAGGCGTTGCGATGAAAGCAAAAACCGTCATTCGGGGTGTGCCTCCTTACCTCTTATGATGTCCGAACTTCCATCCGAGAAACGATTCCAGCGCCAGGGTGCATCCGAGCAGTACGAGGACGTATCGCCACAGGCCGGCCCGGCTCTCGTCGGCGATCCGCCAGATGTCGGTTATCGAGCCGGCGTAGTTGACCCCGGCCGCTGCCAGGTTCCGCTGGAGTGCGTCCGGCTCGTGCCGGCGCAGGTCGCTCCTGTCGTGATCGACGTTGGCTGCGAAGAACTCGGTCACCTCGCTGTCGGGCGCATCGTCCGCATCCTCGACCGTCTGCAGTGTGACCCGGTAGATGCCGGCGGAGCGGGTGATCTCTTCGCCGAGGGCGATGTAGCCCGCTCCGGTTTCGGGATCGGTGACGGCCTGGAGTGTGCGCTGGGCGCCGACACCTTGCTCCTGGGCCGTTTCGGGAAGGATCACCTCGATCGGGCTGGGCTTGTACCGCATGGTGTCGAGCCGGTGCCGCAGCGGGCTGCCGGCGTGTACATTTCTGCGGCTCGCCCGCTCGGTGTACAGGTAATTGACCAATATCGGCATGAATATCGGGTACGACATTCGGGTGGGCCAGTTGGTCCAGGAGTCGTCGGCGGTCGTGGTCACCATAATGACGCGGCCGGTTTCCACTTCTGTCTCGACCTGTTCATCTCCCCGCTGGACGGTCCGGGTCTCGTAGAGCCGTCGTTCGAGGATAGCGGGGCTCTGGTCCACGTCATTGTAACTGGCGACGATCCGGACGCCGTGGTCCTCGTGGTCCATCGGGACCATAACGGGGAAGTGTTTGTAGAACCGGACGTCCTGGAACAGGACCTTGACCTCTTCGAAGCTCTCGATCAGCGGGTGGGTGAACTCGGTGAGATCGAGCCGCACGAACTGGGCCTCTGTGGTCCCCCGCCCCTCGAGGGTGCCGACCGGCGGTTCGATCGGTGCCGGTGCGATGGCCGAGGCATCGTCCTGCTCGCCGAAAAGTGTGTTGAACCGGTCGGGCTCGACCTGTTCGCCCGGGAAGATCGCCAGGCCGCCGCCGCGTCTCAGGAACCGTCGGAGTGCGGCCATCTGTTCATCGTCCAGGTCATCCACGTCGGCCAGCACGATGACATCTGCGTTTTCGATGGCCTGCGGGCGGACCAGTCTCGCCTGCTCGACGATGGGCACGATGCCCATCTCAGTGCGTCCGGTCTCGACGGCGAGCCGGAGATGGTGGGTGCTCGCCCGCCTCCTTCCCTCGGGGATTTCGCCGTGTATGAGCAGCAGACGCAGGCCTTTCTGCACGTCGATCGCCACGTGATGGATGTTGTCTGCGGCGAGCGTGTCCTGCGGGTGCCTTCCGAGCTTGAACGTGACGGCGTAGACTCCTTCTCTTGCGAACTGGGGGAAGAAGACGTGCTCTGCCGAATCGCCGGGCGGGATTTCGGGGAAGACGTGCGTGGGCCGCACGGTCGGCTCGGGCCGGTCGGGGGCCTGAATAATGCAGTCGAGTTCCACGTTGCGGGCGACCTCGTCGCCGTAGTTATGAACGATGGCGACCAGTTCGGCGGTCATATCCGGCACAAACACCGACGATGCCTCTCGGAGGTCGATTTTGACCGACAGGTTCGCCGTCTGGTCCATTGCGGTCGGGCCAACGTCGAGTACGTGGACCTCGATGTTCTCGTCGATCGCCTGCAGCCGGCTTTGCATGGCGGCATCTTCCAGCCGCCAGCCGCGGACCCGGCAGTCACTTATCACGACCAGTTTGCGGTTGTCGGCCTCGGAGTCTTCGAAGGCCTGGAGCCCGCGTTCAAGCAGCGTTCCCGACGAGTGGGCCAGGTCGGACGGCTCCAACTCGGCGAGTGTATTTTCCAGCCGGCGGGCGAAATCGCGGTCCACGCGGGCGGTCTGGGGCAATGCGCGCCCTCCCGCCCGGGGAGTGAGCAGGGCGAACGAATGGGAGCCCTTGCTTTCGATGATCTGGTCGAGGAGGCCGGAGACCTCTTCCTTTGCCCGTTCGAAACAACTCGCTGCCCCGACGGTCTGGCCCATGGTGAAGGAGTCGTCCAGGACCACCACCCAATCGGTGCGGGCGCCGGCGAGGTCGCCGATCAGTCCGGCCGCACCGGAGAAGTAGATTTTGCTGACGGCAAGAACGATGAGGAGAATAATGAGGCACCGGAGCGCGAGCAGGAGGAGCTGCTCGAGGAGGATGCGTCGCCGGTTCTGCTTGAGGGCCCGCAGCAGCCATTCCATGGCCGCCCAGTCGATGACGCGGTACCTCTGCCGGTTCAGCAGGTGGATTACTATGGGGACGGAGACCAGGCCGGCCCCCCACAATAACGCCGAGTTGAACGCGCTGAACGGCACGGCTTTCTACCTCCTCTATTTAATTCGAGCTTCCCGGGATGCGAGAAATTCCGACAGGGCTGCGTCCAGGTGGTCTGAGTTGATAAGCTGCACAAAATCGGCGTTGCTGCCGATGCACCGTCGGCGGAGGTCGGTGTTGAAATCCCCGAACTCGCGCAGGTATGCCTCGCGCAGTGCCCGCGGCTCGACCACCACTTCCGGATAGCCCTCGAGGCCGTCGAACATCGTGTTCGACTGGAACGGGAACGTCAGCTCGTATTCATCGA
This sequence comes from Planctomycetota bacterium, assembly GCA_003559755.1. Classification (GTDB taxonomy): domain Bacteria; phylum Planctomycetota; class PUPC01; order PUPC01; family PUPC01; genus PUPC01. The sequence goes on along the minus strand of PWKM01000090.1, from coordinate 2,839 downwards.
GTACCTGGAAAATAATGACATCGTGGTTCTTGTGCCGCAAGTGCTGGATGCCCTTCACGATGCTGTCGACGGGGGCGAACAGGTCGCTGATCACGACGACGACACCGCGGCGGGGAATCTTTTCGGCCAGGTTGTGGAAGATGGACTGCATCTCGGTCTTCCGTTCCTGGGTGGTGCTGACCACTTCGTTGAGCAGGGTCTTGATGTGGCCGGGATGCCCGCTCGGCGGGACATACCGCCGGATGTCGGTATCGAACAGGGTGAGCGACACGGCGTCCTGCTGCTGAAGAAGCATGAAGGCGAGCGACCCGGCCACGCACGAGGCGTAGTCGAACTTGTTCATGTGATCGGGCGAGCCGTACCGCATCGATTCGCTGATGTCGAGAAGGATGTAGCAGCGGAGATTGGTCTCCTCCTCGTATTGTTTGATGTAGTAGCGGTCGGACCGCGACCACAGCTTCCAGTCGATGTGGCGGATGTCGTCGCCGGGCACGTACTCGCGATGCTGGGCGAACTCGACGCTGAACCCGTGGAACGGGCTCTTGTGGCGGCCCGAGATAAAGCCCTCGACGATCAGCCGGGCGCGCAGCTCAAGCCGGGTGACTTTTTGAAGGACTTTCGGATCAAGGTATTTTGTGTATTCGTCGGCCACTGTAAACCCTTCGCTATCCTCTTCTGCTGTCGGGTACGTCGATCAGGTTACTCGCCCGGCGGGGCGGCAGCCGATTCGCCGAGCGCCGCATCCTTCTTCCCGCCTTCCGCGGTGAACGCTTTCTGTACCTTCTCGTCGTGGGTCAATGCGTCTTCCTTGTCGGGCGTCACCTCGATGAGCTTGTTGACGATGTCATCTGCGGAGACCCCTTCGCTGTCCGCGTTGAAATTGGTGATGACCCGGTGCCGGAGTACCGGGCAGGCAACGCGCTTGATGTCGTCGGTGGACACGTAGTAGCGGCCCTGGAGCACGGCGAACGCCCGCGCACCGAGCACCAAATACTGACAGGCCCGGGGGCCGGCGCCCCAGCTTACGTAGTCCTTGATGAACTCGGGCACTTCTTCCTTGTGGACCCGCGTTTTCCGCACGAGCTTCATCGCGTAATGGACGACGTGCGGCGCGACCGGCACCCGCCTGACGATCCGCTGAAGGTCGATGATTTCGGGGCCGGAGAGCACCTGCTTCACGTCCGCCTCCTCGATGGCGGTCATGTTCTGCACGATGTCGTATTCCTCGTCCCAATCGGGATAGTCGACGAAAATCTTGAACATGAACCGGTCCTGCTGCGCCTCGGGCAGCGGGTAGGTCCCCTCCTGCTCGATGGGGTTCTGGGTGGCGAGCACGAAGAACGGGGGATCGAGCGGATGGCGTTCGCCGCCGATGGTCACCTGGCGCTCCTGCATCGCTTCGAGCAGGGCGGCCTGGGTCTTCGGGGGGGTCCGGTTGATCTCGTCGGCAAGGATGATGTTGGCAAAGATGGGGCCGGGCAGGAACTTGAACTCGCGCCGGCCGGTCGCCTTGTCGTCCTGGATTACCTCGGTCCCCGTGATGTCGGACGGCATCAGGTCGGGGGTGAACTGGATGCGGTGGAACGACAGCGACAAGCTGCGGGACAGCGTACTGATGAGCAGTGTCTTTGCCAGTCCGGGCACACCCTCGAGGATGCAGTGTCCGCGCGAGAAGATGGAGATGAGCAGTTCATCGATCACCTGGTCCATCCCCACGATCACGTTCGCCAACTCGGCGCGGATAGCGGCGTAGGAGTTCTTCATCTGCTCGACGGAGCGGAGGTCCTCATCGGACAGGGCGTCGGCCGGGTCCACCTGGCTCGCGGTGGGGTTGGGATTGCGTTCGGAACGGTCGGACATACTCATCTCCTCATTGTTACTCTTGATTGTCATCGGCGGCAGTCGGCCCGTAACACCGGAGCCCCTCGCCGGTGGGCACGATCAGGTATCCTTCGACGGTGACCAGCGGTTCCGCCCCCTGTCGGAAGAATCGGACCTGCTGGTTCGCATACAAAGCATCGGGCAGGTCGTCCTCAAAGACCGACTTGCCGGCCTCTGCATCGACCACGGTCAGGTGTGCGCTCTGCTGGCCACGGACATTCCTGTGCATCATCATCACGACATGCCCGGCCGTTGCTCGCATCGCAATCGGCATGACCATCGACGTGCGATGGTTGCCCCTGGGAGCGGGGGCCTCCTCGCGATAGCTCTGAACCGTTTCGCCGGTCTCGTAATCTGCCATCGTCAGCAAGATCTGGCGCCTCTGTGTGATCTGCCGCTGGTTCGGCCGCCTCATAGAAAAATCCTGTGCCGGGATGATCACCCGTCCCTCGCCGATCATCGCGGTACCCGACATGGAAACCTGGTCGCGGTTCATCCCGTCCTGTTCGTACTCGCACACACGGACGTCCCACTTGCGTTTTCCGCTCTCACCGTCGTACAAGACCGTGGACAGGCCAACGCGTCTGTCAAAACGAACCCGCTTTGTTGCGACCACGTTCCCGTCGGGCAGCACCTGGAGAGACCACGGCTGGTTGTTCAGCGTATTCGCCGTTCTCCCGCCGCGCCACAACAGCTCGAAATCCGCCGCCCGGTAACAGTAGAGCCGTTCGCCATCGGAGGTGAACACACGACGCCTGGCGACATCATATGCGGGGACGCCGGGACTGGCGCCGGTCATCTCCTGGCTGTTGAGCTCCTGACCGGTGAGGATGTTAAACGAGCGGAGCCGGTTCGGCTCGATGGTGCCCACGACCAGCGTCTCGCCCAACAGCCCGATCGGTCCGGTAGCGAACCCGTCGACAGACACATCCCACACCTTACGCCCGGTGGCGGCCTC
>PWKM01000286.1 GCA_003559755.1 Planctomycetota bacterium | reverse complement strand
GGCGTTCCTGTTCTGGAACGACTCGACCACCTCGCTCGGCAGCGGATCGAACATGTCTTCCTGGGGGACCTCGACTCCGCCGTTTTTGTCGTACCACTTGCCGTGCTCGAAAGACCCTTCGGTCCCGTAAACACGGAAGGTCTCCCGGCCGGGCATCCCGACCTCCCGGCACTCGGCGATCCGACAGGTCGCTCCGTTGCTCATCTGGAACAGGGCGATCTCGTTCGCCAGGTCTTCCGGATCGAAATGGTCCAGGTGGACTCGCGACCGCAGCCCCCAGCAGGCGACCTTGACAGCGTGGGCGTTCATCACACACATCGGCCCGGCGGTCGAGTGAGTCGGGTAGTGCATCGGGGCCATGTGCTGGACCCGGCCGTAGCGGCTTACAAGTTCCTCGGTGTACTCCTGCCCGGCGGCCGATCCATACCGATTCTTTGCGACATCCCGCAAGCCGTGGTCCACGTCGTGGAAATACTCGCCCTCGGAGTGAACGAAGTGGCCGAACGCACCCTCGTCGGCCTTCCGGCGGCAGTACATCGCCTCGGGCCGATAGTAGGTGGTCTCGCCGTACATGTAATGCAGGCCCGTCCGCTCGACCGTATTCACGAGCCGGTCGCACCAATCGAGGATTTCGTCTCCGTCGGGCACGGTGAGCACCGGAACGGCGGCGTAGACGTGCTTGCCCGCGTCGAGAGCTTGGACCGCCTGGGGGGTGTGCAGCCAGTGTTGGGTGATGATGACCACCGCCTCGATATCGGACTGGAGCAAATCGTCGAGCGAGTTGTAGGCGTCGGAAGGATCGAACTTGTCACTGAGTACCTCCTGTTCGGCGAAGTGCCGGAGCCGCTCCGGCTCGCGGTCGCAAAGGGCGATCCGGTCGACCGCCGGATGGCTCTTGAACAGCGTGACGAACGAACTCCCGAAGGAACCCAACCCGACCAATCCCAAACTGATACCCATATCCTGCCCTTTCCTGTTCGCTATCCGTTGCGTCCGACTCGGCGATAGTATTGCAGCCCTTCGGCCAGCGCGTCAAGGTTGGCGGCCGGCACGCCCGGGGCAATCGAGCTCGACGCCTTCAGGAACAGCCCCGTCTTCGGGCCGTTTTCAACCAGCCACTCGAGCTCGCGCCGCACGTCGTTCGGGCTGCCCATCGGCAGTGTCCGCGTGACCGATACGCCGGCCATGATGACGAGGTTTCGCCCGTCGCGGCTCTTCATCCGGCAGATCTGCTCGTAGTCCATGCCGTCTTCATATTGAAATCCCTGGAACCCGTCAACGCCGCACTCGATCAGCCGGGGCACCATCTGCATCAGGTTGCCGTCGCAGTGCCAGACCAGTCGAACATCTGCCCGGACCAACGGCTCGATCGAGCGAGCGAAGTGCGGGAACCAGATGCGGTCCAGCGAACGCACATCGACCAGGGTGCCGCGCGAATCGGCCATGTCGTGGTCGAGCCGGAACATCGGCGGCAGGCCGCCCTCATCGTAGGCTTGAGCCGCCGCCTGGTTGTTGAGCACCGCGAGGTCGGCCTGGAGCGAGAAATGACGTTCGATCACGTCGGGATAGAGACCATAAGCCATGAAGTAGTTGGCGTAGCCATAGGTGGTGTAGCGAAAGGTCGGGAACCCGACAAATCCGTAGCCGCTCTTCAGGATATCCGGTCCGAGGACCGTCTGTACCCGCCGCTCTTCGGCTAGAATGTCTGCGACGCGGGCAGGCCCTTCGAACGCGGCGATTTTTTCCCGGATTCGGGGAAACTCGACCTGTTCGAGATGCTGCACCAGGGCCTCCGGCGAGTCGATGGCCAGCCCGTCCACCTCGACCGTATCCGCGCCGGTCGTCGCGTTCCGGTCGCCCTTGTACCCTTCCGCATCGAACCCCATCGGGTTGGTCGGGATGTACTGATCGATCAGGCACACGCCGACCGCTTTCTGCATGGCGAGATACGTCGCCTCCGGCTCCCGCAGGTAGGAGCCGGGCGGGCGGCCCGCCAGCCGCTCGATCTGATCGTATTCCATCACGTGGATGCAGCCGGTAGCGACGCCCTTTGTCGGCCGCTGTCGGACCGTGTCCAGAGCGAGCTGGGCGCGAGTCCCCATTTCCTGCCCGGCGATGTTCTTCATCCGTCTGTCAGCCCGTGTTGCGAGGCGGCCTGTGTCGGGGAGGCGGAATGCTTGACGACGTCGCAGAGTGCCCGCTGGAACGCAGGCGGATCGGGCACCTGGATGGCATTCCGGCCGAAAACCACGCCGCGGGCGCCCTCGTCGATTTCCCGGCGGGCGAGCTCGAGCGCCTCGAACTGGGAGGGCAGCTTCGACGCTCCCAGCCCGAAGAGGGGGATGGGGCAGCCGGCGACGACGTCAGGGAACCGGTTCGTATGGAACGTCTTGATGCAGTCGGCTCCAAGCTCGGCCAGGATGCGACAGCCAATGAGCACCTGCTCGTGCAGTTCGTCGGGCGAGAGCCGGTCGGCATCGGGCGGGAAATACTCGCCGATGACGGGCAGTCCGAGCTCGGCACATTCCTCCCGCAGTTCGGCAAACACCTCGACGTTTGCCGCGTCCGTATGCTCGTCACCGGTCTTCAGCGTCAGGGAGATGAGCGCGATGTCCGCGCCGAGCCGCACCGCCTCCCAGGCGCTCACCGCCCGGCAGGTCGCTGCGTCGCGGCAACCCCATTGAAAGCAGTAGGTGGTCGACCAGTTCAGGCGCATCACGGCCAGCGGCCCGCCCCGGGCGCCGAAAAGCCGGGCGGCGCGGCCGACCATCCCCGGCGAAAGCAACACGGCGTCCACGCCCGGATCGATCCGGGCGATTGTATCGTCGATATCGATCATGCCCGGAATCGGCCCGTCGAATTCCCCGTGATCGGCTGCGATAATCACCGCGTTCTCGTCGCCGTTGAGCAGCCGCGACAGTCGTATCTCCCGTCCCGCCATCGAAATGTCTCCTTCCCTTTGGCTCGCCGTATGTTGAACACGCGCAGGCCATGAATCGCATTCCCAGGCCGCTCGCCGAGACAGATGTCAATGCGGTACGTCAGGCCAACAGGGCGAACTTGGACGCGGACGCGGCCCGCCAATGGCCGACATTGTACCAGCCACTGGCAATACGTCCAGCTTCCGGGCGCGCGAGGTTTGGATGTTGGCGTGGCTCATTCCAAACAACCGCTCGTTTTGGTCACGCAGCCAACATGCTACTCGGGCGGGCCCTCGCTCAGGTGGAGTTCTTTGCGCTGGGCATCGGAGATCTCGCCCGGGGCGTCGGTCATCAGGCACTGCCCGCGCTGGGTTTTGGGGAAGGCGATGACATCGCGGATGGTATCGAGGCCCAGCAGCAGCATCGCCAGCCGATCGATGCCAATGGCGATTCCGCCGTGCGGCGGGGCACCGTATTCGAGGGCATCAAGGAGGAAGCCGAACTGAACGCGGGCCTGCTCCTCGGTCAGGTTGATGAGCCGGAAGATTCGCTGCTGGACATCGTTGCGATGGATTCGGATGCTGCCACCGCCCAACTCGGTCCCGTTGAGCACGACGTCGTATGCTTTTGCCCGGACGGCCAGCGGTTCGTCCTCCAACTTGTCCAGGTCTTCGTCCACCGGTGAAGTGAACGGATGATGGAGCGGGTCGGGTCGGTCTTCGTCCTCGTTCCAGTCGAACATCGGGAAGCGAACGACCCACGAGAAATGCAGTTGGTCGGGGTCGTAGAGGTTGCGTTCCCTTCCCAGCCGGACGCGCAGCCGACCGAGTGCCTGGCAAACCGTCGGCTCCTTGTCCGCGACGAACAGCAGCAGGTCGCCTTCGTCGGCGTCCGCCCGGTCGATGATTTCGGCGAGCTGGTCTTCGGAGAAGAATTTCTTGATCGACGAAAGGAGTTCGCCGCCCTGGAGTTTCATCCAGGCGAGGCCCTTTGCCCCGAACTGGCCGACGAACTCGGCCATTTCCTTCTCGATCTGCCGCCGGGTATAGTCTTCGCCGCCGGGGACGCATAATCCTCGGACCACGCCGCCGGCCTCGACGACATTCCTGAACACGCGGAACTCGCTCTCGCCGGCCAGGTCTGTGATATCGAAGATCGGCATTCCGAAGCGGAGATCGGGCTTGTCGCTGCCGTAGAGCCGCATGGCATCGTGCCAGGTCATCCGTGGGAACGGGGTGTGCACATCGCGCCCCAGCGCCTCGCGCACGACGTGTACCAGCGCCCCCTCGACGACCGCCATCACGTCCTCGGCGTCGACGAACGACATCTCGAGATCGAGTTGGGTGTGCTCGACCTGCCGGTCGGCCCGCGGGTCTTCGTCGCGATAGCACCGGGCGATCTGGATATACTTGTCGAACCCGGCAATCATGAGGAGCTGTTTGAAAAGCTGGGGCGACTGGGGCAAAGCGTAGAACCGGCCGGGGTAGAGGCGGCTGGGGACGACGAAATCCCGGGCACCCTCGGGAGTGCTGCGGGTGAGACAGGGAGTCTCGACATCGATGAATCCGCGCTCGCCGAAATAGCCACGGATCGCCCGGATGATCCGGTCGCGCATGATCAGCCGCTGTTGCATGACAGGTCGGCGGAGGTCGAGGTAGCGGTGTTTCAGCCGACTGTCCTCGGCCACGTCGGTGCGGTCGGTTATCTCGAACGGGGGCGGCTTGGCGGCGTTGAGGATTTCGAGCTCGTTGACATCGAGTTCGACCTCGCCTGTGGGCAGGTCGGGGTTGACCATGCCGTCCGGTCGCCGACTCACTTCGCCGCGCACTGCGATGACATATTCGCTGCGCAGCGCGTCGGCGGCGGCGTGGGCTTCGGCCGCTCGTTCCGGGCTGAAGGCGACCTGCGTCACGCCGTAACGGTCACGCAGGTCGATGAATGTGAGGCCGCCGTGGTCTCGTCTCGATGCAACCCATCCGCAAAGGACCGCTTCCTGACCGGCGTCTTCGGCTCGCAACTCTCCGCAGTTGTGCGTTCGTTTCATAATCCTCTCAATTGTGTTAAAGCTCGGCTAATTTCTGCTCGGCCTGATCGACATACTCGTCGATGCCGAAGTGTTCAATCACTCTCTGGAGCACAGTCTGGGCATTGTCCGTATTCCCCTCCTCGATGTAGCTTTCTACCCGTTCCATTATTTCTTTGAATCGCCCGGCAGCCAGCTCGCGGGTCTCCTCGATCATCTCGTCGGCCAGTTCCACGTGCCTTTCGGACTCCGACCATCGTTCCCTGAACTGTTCGAGCTCTTCCAGCGCATTTCCGTATTGCATCCTGTGCGGGCGATTGAACGCTCGCACCTTGGTCCAGACCTCCTCCGTCCAGTCCTCGTGGGCGGCGTTTTCGTAGCGGATACGTGCGTTCTCCATCCGCTGCGCCAACTGTTCGTCCACCGGTGCGAACCCGTCGAGCTCCGGGATGGCGGACAGTTTCTCGTGGGCTGCCTGCAGTGATGCCCGCACGTTCGCCAGCTCGAGCGACGGATGCTCTCTCTCCGCCCGGTCATAAACGATCTGGATGAGCCGTGCCTTTGCCGTTTCGACACCCTTCGACCGTGCCTCACGACCATACCGCAGGTTCGGGTAGTCCTGTGCCAGCGTCTGCATCATCTGGACGGCAGACCTGAGCTCATCATCGGTCGGATTGTCGGCTCGTATGATGGTGACGGCCGCCCGCCATAGTTGATCAGACTCCTCCTCGCGCTGCCTTTGGCGGGCAGAGCTGAGGATGAAGAAGACGGTCATCCCGACGAGTGCGGCGACGATGACCGTTCCGACCAAAACGCTCTTGACCGGGAATTCGCGACGATGAGCTTTTTCCAGCCGCAGGGGGACGATGCCGCCGGGTGCGGCAGTCGCGTCCACGGTGCTCCGTCGTCGGGCGTGATCGAGCAGCCCCTCCAGTTCGCTGGCGAAGGCGGTGACGCTGTCGTAGGCCTCCTCGCCTTCGTTGACCAGCCGGCCGACGAGGGTGTTCAGCTTTGCCTCCAGCGGCTGTCTGCCCTCGGGCACGGGTATGGCCTTGCCTGAATTCCACACACCGGCGGGCAGCTCCTCGCCGGTGGCCACCAGGTACATCAGCCGGGCAAGTGCTTCCAACAGCGAAGTCGGCTTCCCTCCCTCCAGCGGCGGGTCCACCCCCACGTTTTTCACACGGACATCGCCGCTCTCACTCACCCAGACATCATCCTGTTCGAGCCACACTCTCTCTACACCGGCCGATTCTGCGGCAACCAGCGCTCTGGTTATCTGTGCGGCGACCTCCAGCCGCTGGCGTGCGGTTCGGCCCTCTGCCCCACTGTACTGGGCCAGCGGGCTTCCCTCCAGATATTCGGTCGCATAGAAGCAGCAGCCGCCCTCCTCGCTCATGTCGAAGACAGACAGAAGGTTTGGGTGGTTGAAACTCGCCGCCGCCCGGGCTTCGCCGAAGAATCGGTCCCGGATCGACTGGTCCGATGCGAACTCCGGCTTGAGCTGCCGGAGCATGACCTTACGCCCCATCGAAGTCTGTACGGCCCGGTAGATGCTGGTGTGGCGGGTGCTCTCGATGTACTTCTCGATGGTATGCCCGCCGATCTTATCGCCCGGCGAGAGGGCGGAGCCCCCTTTCGCCCCTGCGCTCTTCGCGGCACCGGCTTTTCCGGACGGTTTCTTCTTCACCTTCGATACGCGGTCGCACTTCGGACAAGTAATCTTGCCGCTTTCGGGCATGCGGGCCAGGCGGAACCGCGATTGGCAACCGGGGCAGACAAAAATCATCGAGATATCTCCAGCAGTGAGGCGCACATGACCTCATACGGTAACGTTAAATCGATTATAATATCGGTATGACGGAGGTTCAAGCCCGGATCACACGCCCGGCACAACTCCATGTCTAGGCTTCCGGCAACTTGCACGGTATCACGGGGGCTGATAGAATCAAAAGGATGGATTATCCGTATAATCTTCGAGAACAAGCTGCCGCAAATATCACTGAACACGACCGAAGGTGGTTTCTGTGAAACAGATAGCCGTTCTTGGCTCGACCGGGTCCATCGGAACGAACACCCTGGACGTGGCCGCGCATCTGGGCGACCGGATCCGGATCGCCGCCCTGACCGCGGACTCGAACTGGGAATTGCTGGCCCGACAGGCCAGGCGGTTTGAACCGGCGATGGTCGCTCTGACCGATGACTCACACCTCGACCGGCTGGAAACGGAGCTTTCGGGCACGGGCATCCGGGTGATGGGCGGCGAAGAAGGGCTGGTCGCGGCGGCCTCGCTGGACGAAGCCGATGTCGTCGTCGGAGCGGTCGTAGGCGCCGCGGGCCTGCCTGCCTCCATTGCCGCGCTGGAGTCGGGAAAGACCCTGGCCCTGGCCAACAAGGAGTCGCTGGTGATGGCCGGCGAATACCTGACCGGGCTGGCGGCGGACCGCGGGGTGGAGATTATCCCGATCGACAGCGAACACAGCGCGATATACCAGTGCCTCCGGGCGGGCAAGCCGGGCGAGGTGGCCCGGCTCATCCTCACCGCTTCCGGCGGCCCGTTCCGGGAGTTCAGCCCGGGCGAACTCCGCCACGTCACCCCCGAGATGGCCCTGCGCCATCCCACCTGGCAGATGGGGGCGAAGGTCACCATCGACTCGGCGACGCTGACGAACAAGGCGTTGGAGATCATCGAGGCCCGCTGGCTGTTCGACGTGCCGCCCGACCATATCGACGTGCTGGTCCATCCCCAGTCGATCGTCCACTCGATGGTCGAGTTCCGCGACGGCTCGGTGGTGGCCCAACTCGGGGCGCCCGACATGCGCGGCCCGATCCAATACGCCCTGACCTGCCCCGACCGGGAGTCCGCCGGGGCTCACCGGCTGGACCTGACCGAGATGCGGAATCTCACGTTCGAGCCGCCGGACACCGAGCGGTTCCCGGGGCTGCTGCTCGGCTGGAAGGCCGCAGCGGCGGGCGGGACGCTCGGCGCAGTGCTCAACGCGGCCAACGAGGTCGCGGTCAATATGTTCCTGGACCGGAAGATCAATTTCACCACGATCACAAGCATCGCCCGCAGCACCGTCGATGCCCACTCCCCCGTGCACCCGGCAGGCCTCGACGAGGTTATGGCGGCGGACCGGTGGGCACGGGAGACGGCGCGAGCGGCGGCATCAGGAGACTGAATGATAGAACAGATCGGATATTGGGGCCTGGTCGTACTCGGCTTCGGGTTCCTCATTTTCATCCACGAGCTCGGCCATTTTGCCGCGGCCAAACTGGTTGGCATCCGGGTCATCCGATTCGCCTTCGGGTTCGGCCCGCGTCTGCTCGGCACGAACAAGAACGCCGACATCGAGGCCGAAGAGAAACGACCGGGAAAGACCGATTACTGCATCCGGCTGATCCCCTGCGGCGGATACGTCAAGATGGCCGGCGGCGAGATCGCCGAGGGCAAAGAGGCGACCGGAGCAGCGGACGAGTTCCCGTCAAAAACACCGGGCCAGCGGGCGCTGGTCATCATCGCAGGCCCGGCAATGAGCATCCTCTGCGCCATACCGCTCCTCGCCCTGGTCTTTATGATCGGGATGGAGCGGCCCAGCTCGCGCGTCAGTCAGATCGTGCCCGAGCGGGCGGCATGGAACTCGACCCTGAAACGCGGCGATCTCATCACCGGGATCAAGGAAAGGGGGGAGAAAAACTTCCAGGAAGTCCGGCTCTGGCGCGAGGTCCAGATGAACTCGCTGCTCCAGGAGAGGGTGGGCGACATCGTCCTTCGCGTCGACCGGGACGGCGAGACGATAGAAATCGAGCTCACCACCGACGAGCAGGGACGGATTGGCGTCAGTTATGGGTTCGTGGGGCAGGGTGCGGGATATGTCACCACCCTCGCTGGCTATCGTGAACCGGGCAGCCCGGCACACCAGGCGGGAATTGAGCCCGGCTCCCGGCTGTTGCGCATCGGCGAAACGAGCGTACACGCCTGGCAGGATTTCCAGCGAACAGTGCAGCTTCATCCGAATACCACGCTGCCGGTCGAGCTCGTCACCCCGGACGGCGAGCGGAGGACGCTCGACGTCGCCACGAACAAAACCCCATACTGGAGCTTGGGCATCATCGCCCTCTGGCCGAGC
>PWKM01000072.1 GCA_003559755.1 Planctomycetota bacterium | reverse complement strand
GCCAGCGGGGCCGCCTTCCTCTGCTATGTCACCCCCGCAGAGCACCTGAGTCTGCCCGACGAAGAGCAGGTCCGCCGGGGCGTGATGGCGGCCCGGATCGCCGCACACGCCGGCGACATCGGCAAGGGCATCCCCGGTGCGGCCGACTGGGACCGCCGGTTCTCGGCCCTCCGGCGACAGCGGGACTGGGAGGGCCAGCTCGCCCAATGCCTCGATCCCCAACTGGCCCGCCAGGTACGAGAACACGGCAGGCCCGGCGACGACGAGGTCTGCTCGATGTGCGGCGAATATTGTGTATTCAAACTAGCTGACGAAACCGTGGAGGAACCGGGTCGGACGGCCCAGTGAACGGGAGCCCGAGGCCGAGCCGGAGAGCATACCGGCTCGCACAACGGGACAACGAAAGGGCCGGCGAGGGGACACCAACCCATGGAGAACCAGCAAACCATCACTGGGGCCCGACTCGCTCTCATACTTGCCTGCCTGATCGGTGTCGGCTGTACCACGGCTCACCGGCTGGAACAGTGGCCGGTCCTGCCGGTCGAAGCCGAGACCGACCGGCATCCCGGAGAGTTGCGATTGGGGCGGCTCGCCGAGCTGCGCTGGAAGCACTCGACCGTACAGTGGGGGCTGGCCCCGTTGTTCAGTGTGAGACAGTACTGGGACCTCGACCCCGAGCAAGACTTTAACTACAACCTCCCCTACTATACCCCCCCGGCACTGCTGGACGAGGAAGACCGCGTAGGTCCCCGGTTGGCGGGGCCCGACCAGGTGCCGGGCCGGGCGAGGCAGGTATTCGTCCTGCCACCGCTCTTCCACCACGCCTCGTTCGAGGACAGCCGCGGAACGGTACTTCTGCCGTTCTACTACAACTTCCTCGGATGGAATGAGGAGGAGGGGCGTCACCGCGTCTGGGGCCTGTTCCCCATCTACTTCGGCGGCCGGTCCGATCAACGCGGCTCGTATCACGCTGTCTTTCCGCTCGGCGGCACGGTGAAAAATATGCTGGGGCGCGACCGGATCGACTTCGTCCTGTTCCCCCTCTACTCCCACGCCCAGAGCGGCGACCACCATTCATACACCGTCCTCTGGCCGTTCATCAACTGGCGCCGCGGCGGCGGGCGTCGGGGCTGGCGCGTCTGGCCCATCGTCGGCCGGTCAAAGGCCAAGGGCGAACCGCCACACTGGTTCTTCCTCTGGCCGTTCTTCGGCGGCACGGGGCAGGCCGAGGAGGACGACCGCGCCGTGGAACGACGAGGCGTCTTCCCCTTCTATGTCCGAGAGACGGGCGGCGCGGTCACCAACATCAGTATCCTGGGCCCGATTATTGGCTACTCGAAAAACGAGGATACAGGCCAGACAGAATACGTCGCCCCCTGGCCGTTCTTCCGCTACGGACAAGGCCCCCGATACAGTCGTCTGCAGTTCTGGCCATTCTACGGACGGTTACGAGACCGCAATGCCAGCCAGCAATATTACATGTGGCCTTTCTTCCGGTTCGGCCAGCAGGAGACCGACCGGAGGACCAGTCACGAACGGACTCTCTTCCTCTTCTATCGCGATAAATCGGAGCGCTGGACAGCCGAAGATGGTAGCGAAATGACCACGTACGACAACGCACTCTGGCCGTTCTGGTACTACCGCCGTGACGAGAAGGGGAACGCATACCTGGGGGCGCTGAACCTGTTCGGATTCCCCGCACCCCAGGGGTGGGGCCGTGTATATTCGCCGTTGTGGGACATCTACGAGTACGATCGCCGGACCTACGGCCCGCCGGACGACCGCCAGATATGGCGGCGGCATCGGTTCCTGTGGGGCGCGGTTCGCTACGAACGGGACGAACGGAAAAGTGCTCTTCGCGTCTTCCCCCTGTTCTCCGTCAATCGCCGAGACGGCGCAATCAGCGGGGTCAACCTGCTAGGCGGGCTGCTGGGGTATTCCGACCGGGAGGACCGGCGGACATTCCGTGTTCTGTTCATCCCCTGGACCACAGGTGGAGGAGATGATGGCTGACGCATCGGAGGCGGCGCGAGACAAGGCCGGCGGGGTGTTCACCGCATTGGGGCAGATGGTGACCCGCGCGGTGCGGATCGCCGGTTACTCGATCATCATAACGACGAGCGGCCTGGGCCACGCCACCCGCGCCTGGGTCCGCCGCCGGCAGGTGCTCAACCAGATGCTCATCTGCGGGGTGTACAGCATCCCGGTGGCGATGCTGGTGGCGGCATTCACCGGGATGGTGCTCGTTCTGCAGGTGGGGCACCTCCTCGAGAATTGGAGCCTCCAGCATCAGATCGGATCGGTCGTCGCTGCGTCGTTGTGCCGCGAGCTGGGGCCGATCTGGGTGGGCGTGATCCTCGCCGCCCGCGTCGGCTCGGCGATGGCGGCCGAGCTGGGCACGATGCGGGTCTCCGAGGAGATCGATGCCCTGGAGGTGATGTCCATCGACCCGGCCGACTTCCTGGTGATGCCCCGCCTGATCGCCCTCGCACTGGTCGCGCCGGTGCTCACCGTCTACGCCAACCTGGTCGGCATCCTGGGCGGTGCGGTGGTCGCCTACTACCAGATCGGGGTATCGTATCACACCTATTTCGAGTGGGCTCGACGGACGCTCACCAACCGGGACATGCTCGGCGGGGTGCTCATCAAGGCCCCGGTGTTCGGCCTGCTCATCGCCGCTGTCGGGTGCGCGATGGGACTCAGCGTAAAGCCGTCCGACGGGGCCGAGGGCGTCGGCCAGGCCACACGAAAATCGGTGGTCATCGCCCTCGTTTTCCTGCTCATCTTCAACTACCTGCTTACCACCTTCATCCGGCAAATGTGATGATTACACTCGACGGACTGCACAAGGAATTGGACAACCAGAAGGTTCTCGACGGCCTCGACCTCCAGATCGAGAAGGGCGAAACCATGGTCGTCATCGGCAGGTCCGGGTCGGGCAAGAGCGTGACCCTGAAGCACATGGTGGGGCTGATGTGGCCCGACCGGGGCCGGGTCATCATCGACGGCACCGAGCTGAGCGGCCTGAAAGAGCGTGAGATGCGGCAGGTACGCCGCAGGTTCGGCGTACTGTTCCAGTCCGCAGCACTGCTCAGTTGGCTGGATATCTTCGAGAACGTCGCACTCCCGCTCCGCGAACATACCCGGAAAGACGAGGACGAGATTCGAGAAATCGTGCTGGACCGACTCGACCTGCTCGACATGAAACAACATGCAAACAAAATGCCGTCGGACCTGAGCGGCGGGATGAAGAAGCGGGCCGGGCTGGCCCGGGCCATCGTGCTCGCGCCCGAGATCATGCTCTACGACGAACCGTCGGCAGGCCTCGACCCGGTAATGGCCAACCGCATCAATCACCTCATCCTGGACGTGCAGAAAGAACTGGGAGTCACTTCCGTCGTCGTAACACACGACATGAACTCCGCCTACCTCGTGGCCGACCGCATCGCCATGCTCTACAAAGGAAAGATCATCCAGGTGGGCGAACCCGACGAGATCAGAAAATCCGATGACCCCGTGGTACGGCAGTTCGTCCACGGAAAAATCGAAGGGCCGATCGACTGACATAAGGAGGAGAGCCGATGAAAGAGCACTATCGCAAAAAGGAAGCATTGGTTGGCTTTGTCTTCATCGCCGCTGTTGCACTGACCCTGTTCGCAACGGTCGTCATTGGTGACCTGGCACTGTTCAGGCCGACCGAGACGTGGAAGGTGCAACTCGACGAGCTCAGCGGCCTGACCCGAGGTGACGAGGTGAGGGTGCGCGGCTATCAGATGGGGACGGTCCACAACATACGTTTCGACCGCGAGGAACACACCTTCCGGCTCACCCTGAGAATGGACATCGATACGCCCATATACGAGGACTACCGGATTCAAGTGGCCGACCGGTCCGCTCTCGGCGACCGCGTTCTGTCGATCGAACCCGGCACACCAACCAGACCGGCCGACAAGGAGAATCTGGTCGGAAGCCCGGAACCGGCCGGCGTCATGAACCAGATCGAGGGAGCAATCGCCAAACTTCAGGACCCCATCGAGCAGATAAGAGAGGGACGGGGCGACATCGGCCGGCTGATCTACGAGGACCACGTCTATCGCAACCTGCAGGAAACGACCGCGGCACTCAAGGTTATCACCGAACGGCTGGAAAAGGGCGAGGGCGCCGTCGGCAAAATCCTCACCGACGAGACGGTTTACGACGACCTGGAAGAGATGGTCGCCACCCTGAAGCGGACCGTGAGTCGCCTCGAAGACCAGCAGGGAACACTGGGGAAACTCCTGACCGACGACACACTCCACCGCGATCTGGCCGAGCTCCTCCGCCGATTCCGCGAAGGCGAGGGGGCACTGGCAATGCTCCTGCACGAAGACAGCAGCGACATCGTCGACGAGATCAGGGCGACCGCCACACACTTCCGGTCGATCGCCCAGAAAGTCGATGAGGGAACCGGCACCGTCGGGATGCTGGTCAACGACGACGCGCTCTACCGGAACGTCAACATCACACTCGCCGACGCACGCAACGCAGTTCAGGGCATCCAGGACGGGAAAGGCACTCTCGGCCTCCTGCTCACCGATGAGAAGCTCTACCACAGCGCCAGCGAGGCGGCCGAGAACCTGAGGATCGCCGCCACCAAGGCACACACTGGCGACGGGACGCTACCGCTCCTGCTGAACGATCCCAAAATCCACGACCAGATCCAGCGGCTGCTGGGCAGAGCGATCGCAAGCGTCGAAAATGCCCGGGACAGCGCCCCGATCAGCGCCATTACAAGCTTCCTCACCGGCCCGTTCTAACCGGCGACAGATCGAAAGGACATACCAAATGACCCAAGACGTGCCGCTCGATATCAGCCAGGATGTCGATGTCACCATCATCTCCGTCCTCAGCACTCGGATACCGATCGAAGCCAGCGACTCGTTTGAAGACAAGGTCGTGCGTACAATCCGAGGACTGGAAACCCCCAAGGTGCTTCTCGATTTCGAAGGCGTCGAGTTCTTCTCCAGCTCCGTGCTCGGCAAACTGATCAAATTGAACGGAGAGGTGGAAGACCGCGGCGGACAGCTCATTATCTCCTCCCTCTCTCCCAAGATACTAGAGGTCTTCAAGGTCACAAAACTCGACCAGATTTTCCGCCTCTGCCCCACAAAAGAAGAAGCCCTGAAAACCTTCGAGTAACACCGGCAAGACAGGCCGTACAGCCGGCAACGACTCGACCGTCAGACGAGCCGGAGCCCTCTCCCCGCACTCACGCTTTTCGTTGGATTGACAGGCCCGGTTTGCCCTGATAGAATCCCGTCCCGTTTGTACTGCGGCGATATTTTTCAACCAGGAGGACTGTTGTGGCAAAGAAGAAATACGTGTACTTTTTCGGCGGCGACCAGACCGAAGGAAAGGCCGAGATGAAGCAGGTGCTCGGCGGGAAAGGCGCCAACCTGGCCGAGATGGGCAACATCGGCGTACCCGTCCCGCCCGGCTTTACCGTGACCACCGAGGCGTGCCATTATTATGCGACACATCAGCACAAGCATCCCCCGGGAATGATGAAACAGGTGCGTGAGAACCTGGCCAAGCTCGAAAAGCTCATGGGGAAAAAGCTCGGCGACGCAGAGGACCCGCTCCTGGTCTCGGTCCGCTCCGGGGCGGCCATCTCCATGCCCGGGATGATGGATACGGTGCTCAACCTGGGGATGAACGACGAGTCAGTGGTCGGTTTCGCCAGGAAGATGGGCAACGAGCGGGCGGCGTGGGACAGCTTCCGGCGCTTCATCGACATGTTCGGCACCGTCGTTATGGGGCCGACAACGGGGCTCGAACACGAGCACTTCGAAGATGCAATGAGAAAGATCAAGGCCAAGTACGACGCCGAACTGGACACCGAACTGACCGCAGAACAGTTGAAGGAGCTGTGCAGCGAATACGAAAAGGTCTATAAGGAGCACGTCGGCGAGCCGTTCCCGCAGGACCCGATGGAGCAGCTCGAGCACTCGATCAACGCCGTGTTCGGCTCCTGGGACGCCCCCCGGGCGATCCGATATCGACAGATCAACCGGATCACCGGCCTGCTGGGCACAGCGGTGAACGTCCAGACCATGGTCTTCGGGAATATGGGCGATACCTCGGGAACCGGCGTCGCGTTCACTCGCAACCCGGCCACCGGGGACCCCGAGCCGATGGGCGAATACCTGACCAACGCCCAGGGCGAAGACGTGGTCGCCGGCATCCGCAACCCGCACGAAATCAGCGAGATGCCGAAGGAACCGAGCCCCGTCTGGAAAAAAGCTCACGACGAACTCGTCGAAATCATGAAAAAGCTGGAGAAGCACTACACCGACATGCAGGACGTCGAGTTCACCGTCCAGGAAGGGCGTCTGTTTATGCTC
This sequence comes from Planctomycetota bacterium, assembly GCA_003559755.1. Taxonomy (GTDB): domain Bacteria; phylum Planctomycetota; class PUPC01; order PUPC01; family PUPC01; genus PUPC01. Next base: position 2,774 of record PWKM01000072.1, on the reverse strand, counting down.
CAGACCCGGACCGGCAAACGGACCGGCCTGGCAGCGGTACGAACCGCCGTCGACATGGTCAACGAAGGGCTGATCGATGAGCGCGAAGCGATCAAGCGCATCGAAGGCGACCACATGACCCAGCTCCTCTTCCCTGTGTTCGACCCGAAGGAGGAGGCGAAAGCGAAAGACAAGGGGCTGGACCGCGCGTACGGCCTGCCTGCCGGCCCCGGCGCCGCGTCCGGCAAGGTGATCTTCACCGCCGACGAGGCGGAGGCGGCAGTCAAGAAGAACAAGGACGAACGGGTCCTGCTGGTCCGACACGAGACCAGCCCCGAGGACGTGGGCGGGATGTGGGCCGCACAGGGCATCCTGACCACCACCGGCGGGATGACCAGCCACGCGGCCGTCGTCGCCCGCGGCTGGGGCAAATGCTGTGTTTCGGGAGCCAGCGACCTGAACATCGATTACCAGAAGAAGCAGGTCACCGTCGACGGCATCGTCGTCAAAGAAGGCCAGTACATCTCGGTCAACGGCTCGACCGGTGCCGTCTATCTGGACGACGGCAAGGACGTGGACATCCCGACGACCTCGTCGCCCGTGGTCGCCGCCGTCGTTCGCGGCGAAAAGTGGGCCGTCGACCACAAGATTTTCAAGCTCTACACCCAGGTGAGCGAGTGGGTCGACCGGTTCCGCAAGATCAACGTGCGGACCAACGCCGACACCCCCGAGGATGCCGAGGCGGCCCGGTCGTTCGGGGCTGAAGGCATCGGGCTCACCCGCACCGAACATATGTTCTTCGAGGGCGACCGCATCCAGGCGATGCGCGAGTTCATTCTCGCCGACGACCACGACAGCCGTGTCGAGGCACTGGAGAAACTGCTGCCCTATCAGCGCAAGGACTTCGAGGGCATCTTCAAGGCGATGAACGGGCTGCCGGTGACGATCCGGCTGCTCGATCCGCCGCTGCACGAGTTCGTCCCGCACGACTCGAAGGGACGGGCCGAGATGGCCGAACGCCTGGGCGTCTCGCAGCGGAAGGTGGCCGACCGGGCCAAGGCGCTGGCCGAGTTCAACCCGATGCTGGGGCATCGCGGCTGCCGGCTCTCCATCAGCTATCCCTCGCTGTGCGAGATGCAGACACGGGCGATCATCGAGGCGGCGTGCAGCGTGGCCAAACAGGGCGTCGAAGTACAGCCCGAGATCATGGTCCCACTCATCGGCACCAGGGCCGAGTTCGACTATCTCGAAGAAGTCATCCGCAAGGTGGCCGACGAGGTCATCGAGCAGACGAACAAACGGGCACGCAAGCACAAGGTCGAGATCAACTACTTCGTCGGGACGATGATCGAGATCCCGCGAGCATGCATTGTCGCAGATGAGATCGCCGCGGGCGCCGAGTTCTTCAGTTTCGGCACCAACGACCTCACCCAGATGGGCTTCGGGTTCAGCCGCGATGATGTCGGAACCTTCCTGCCCGATTATATCGACAAGAAGATCCTGCCCACCGACCCGTTCCAGGCACTGGACCAGGAGGGCATCGGCGTTCTCGTCGAGATGGGGATCCAAAAGGGCCGAGCTACCCGCCCGGACCTCAAGATCGGCATCTGCGGCGAGCACGGCGGCGATCCGTCGAGCGTGAAGTTCTGCGCCGAGGCCGGCATGAATTACGTCTCCTGCTCGCCCTACCGCGTGCCCATCGCACGTCTGGCAGCGGCCCAGGCCGCCATCGAGGCGGAGGAGCAAGGCGAAGGATGAGCCGGCCACCAAGCCGTGGGAGTGTCCGAAGCCAATGAGGTCCCGGACGCTCATCGGAATGCGACAGATGAGAAGGGCCGCCGGATGGAACGGCGGCCCTTTTTTTGCCGGGCGGTCTGCATCGCAACGCCCTGCCCCCTGCTCCGGCTCGCCTCAATTGAAAAAGTATTGGACCCGCGACGGCTGTCGCGATATACTCAACATGTGAGCAATCGCTATCTAGAGAACAGGAGTCGTCATGACCGGGAAGTCAACCTCTGATCGACATCGCCCGATCGGCTCGCCGGGGTCAAACCGGCCGATGATCGTCGCTGTGCTGGCCGCGCTGGCCATCGGAGCGGTTATCGTGCTTATCTTCGTCATCACTCAGAACGGAAGACCGGAGCCAACGAACGATGAGCTGGCGGTAGAGGAAGTCGAACAGCCGCCTGCTGAGCCGGAGAGACCGGAAGAGGAAGACGCGGATGTGGACGGCCCGCTCGAGATAACCATACATGAGGACGGCTCTGTCGCTTTGCGCGGGCGCGACCTCTCCCTGGAGGAGCTCGAGCAGGCACTGCGACAGGCGGCCGAACTGGACCCCGACCAGGAGGTGCCCCTGGCGGCCCCGCCGATGATCGAATGGCAGCACGTCGCCCGGATCGTGGACCTCTGCCGGGAGGCAGGCCTGAACAACATTTCCCACCGCGTCAGACGGTTGAGCGAGCTGTAACCCGCCCCGCCGCACTCGATGACACAATGGCACCTGCGAAACACCTGAAACACCACCTGCCCTTCTGAGTGCCATTGTGTCAGTGCCGAATTCTGCCCCAAACTCGCCCGAATTGTAAGCCGATGTAATAATCCCGGTACCCGGCGATATAAGTTAGCCAGCCATACGTTGTTATACTTCGCCTGAGATAATCTGGAAGAATCCGTGCCGGTATGGCACGCTATTTGCAGTATTATACTGTGATTGACAAGCGAAACTCGATGAGGGCGGCCGAATGGGCCGTCCGGGATCGAGCAGAACCGTCGGCTGCAGAGGCCGACATCGG
>PWKM01000169.1 GCA_003559755.1 Planctomycetota bacterium | reverse complement strand
CGCCAATCAGGTATGCGTCTGGTGTGATTGGCGAGTCCGCCAAAGCCAAGGCGAAAGAATTGTACCAGATGAGGAACGACGTGGGCAGAAAAAAGTAGCAAAAATTCTGTCGTGAGGAGCCGCGCCTGCTGGAGCGGGCGAACCTGTTGGAGCAGATGAAGGCAGGCGCCGGTCCACCAATTGATCGACGTGACGGACTCTACGCCCACCGTGTGGATGACGGACCCGACCATGCCGATGCCCCCACTCCACTCTACCTGCACCTTTTCTATCGTCAGGCGTTTAGAGCCCGTCTGATTTCACCCTGCAGACAGGAAGTCGGCACTGGCCCCGCCTTTAATGGAAGCGACGTGCTGCTATTGGGCAGGATTGAGCTGAGAAGCCCCGATGCGACGATGCCTACGCCGTAAGCTTGCTGAACCGGGGGGCCTCTGAGGTCGTGCTGTACTTTGCTGCCGGCGAAGAATGCCGCCTGTTCTGTGTGAGAACCGAAAGCTGAAACGACAGACGACAGACGACCAGATGTGCTCCGCCCGGCCGGGCTGTTGCGGGTGTTCGCCGTCAGCGGCTGATGACGAAAATGGCGGTGTCGGCCAGCCGGTTCACGTCGTCGGTCACCTCGCACGATCGTTCCGTGTCGAGCGCGACGCGCTCGAGTATCCGGATGCCTTTCGGCTCGCAGAACTCCTCGAAATCGCGGATGGTGAAGAACCGGATGTTCGGGCTGTTGTACCACTTGAACCGAAGGAGCCCGGGGGCCTCGGGGGCGCGTCCATCCTCGGCGAGCATCCGCCGCAGCTTGTGGTAGCCGAAATTCGGGAAGCTGACGATGCAGTTCCGGCCCACCCGCAGCATATCGCCGACCAGCCCCTCGACGTTCTCCACCGCCTGGAGCGTCTGGGAGAGCACGACGTAGTCGAACTGCTTGTCGTCGAACGCCGCCAGTCCGTCGTTGACGTCGGCGTGGATCACGTCCAGGCCCCGGCGGACGCATTCGAGAATCGCTTTCTCGTTGAGTTCGACCCCGACGAGCGGGCCGCAGCCCTTGCGTCGCAAGCGGCTGAGCAGACCGCCGCGTCCGCAGCCGAGGTCCAGCACGCTCGAACCGGCCGGTATCCGCTCGACGATCCGGTCGTAGTCGATGCGGTGGGGATGGAAGATGCTGGTCGCGTCACAGGCGTAGACATCGTCGTCCTCGTCGAACGGGACGGCCGGCTCGCCGTCGATGTTGGCGAGAAAAGACTGAAGCAGTTCGCCGTAGGTGTCGAGGTCCTCCTCGAGCAGGAACGCATCGTGTCCGCAGGGGCTGGCAATGTTCATATAGGTCACGGACCGGTCGAGCGAGACCAGCGCGTTGACGATTTCCTGCGATTGTTCGGGCGGGAACAGCCAGTCGCTGGTGAAACTGACCACCAGCCATCGGCACCGGCTCCGGGCGAACGCGTCCTTCCGCTGTCGGTGCGTGGCACCCAGGTCGAACAGGTCCATCGCCATCGACAAGCGGATGTAGGTGTTCGCGTCGAAACGCTCGACAAAACGGGCTCCCTGGTACGCGAGATAGGACCCGATGGAGAAGCGTTTCTCGAACTCTGTCGGGACATCGTGCGGCTCCAGCCGGTTCGCCTCGAACTTGCTGTTCATCGACTCGGTCGATAGATAGGTGATGTGCCCGAGCATCCGGGCGAGCGCCAGGCCGACGGCGGGGCCGGCCCGGTCGTAGTAGTCGCCGTCCTCGAAATCGGGGTCCCGAAGGATCGCGTTGCGCCCGATCACGTCGAAGGCGAGCGCCTGGACGGTCAGGCGGGCGGAGGTGGCGATGGCGATCGCACTGGCCACCCGCTCGGGGTACCGGGTGGCCCAGGTCAGCACCTGGTGTCCGCCCATGGACCCGCCGACGACCGCCCTCAATTCACCGATGCCGAGGTAATCGATCAGTCGGCGTTGGACGCCCACGATGTCGCCCATTGTGATGGAGGGGAAGTCCGCCCCGTACGGTTTCCCCGTGTTCGGATTCAGCGTATTCGGTCCGGTCGTGCCCCGGCATCCGCCGAGCACGTTCGAGCAGACCACGAAATACCTGTCGGTGTCGATGGCCTTGCCCGGCCCGACGGCGAGGTCCCACCAGCCGGGGTCGTCCGATTCATTGTGCCGAGCCACGTGCGAATCACCGCTGAGGGCGTGGCATATGAGCACGGCGTTGTCCCGCCGCTCGTTGAGCTCGCCGTAGGTTTCGTAGGCGATGGTAACATTGTCGATCTGCCCGCCCAGCTCCAGATCGAGCGGTTCGGCGAGCGTCAGTTCCCGTGCATATTTGAGCGGCCGGGCTGTGCGGACGCTGTCGGTGCTTTTCCACGTGTCATTGGCCATCGTTTCGGTGCTCCTCCCTCGCCCACATCGGCGAGCGGCCCTATTCCTGCGAAGCATTCAGAGCCAGGTCGAGGTCGGCGAGGATGTCCGCGATGTCCTCGATGCCGACGGACAGGCGGACGAATTCCGGGGTCACCCCGGTCTGGGCCTGTTCCTCGGGGCTGAGCTGTGCGTGCGTCGTGGTCGCCGGATGAATGATGAGCGACTTGGCATCGCCGATGTTTGCCAGGTGGCTGAACAGCTTGACGTTATCGATGAGTTTCACGCCGGCTTCCGCCCCGCCCTTGATTCCGAATCCCACGATGGCCCCGGCCCCGTCGGGCAGATACTTCTCGACGTTGGCCCGGTCGGGATGGCCGGGCAGGCCGGGATAGTTCACCCATTCGACGGCGGGGTGCTCGTCGAGGAACTCCGCCACCGCCTGTGCGTTCTCTACGTGCCGCTCCATCCGGACGTGCAGCGTCTCCAGCCCGAGCAGGGTCAGAAACGATCCGAACGGGCTTTGGCAGCCGCCGGTATCCCGAAGCCAGTGGGTGCGGATATGGATGATGTAGGCGATGTTGCCGACCGGGCGGAGCGCCTCGACGAAGACCATCCCGTTGTAGGCGGGGTCGGGGGCGTTGAACTCCGGCCATTTCTCCGGGTCGTCGGCCCAGGGGAAATTGCCGCTGTCGACGATGGCCCCGCCGACATGTACGCCGTGCCCGGCGAGGAATTTCGTGGTGGAATAGACGACGATGTCGAAGCCGTGCTCGATGGGCCGGAACAGTGCCGGGGTGAGCACGGTATTATCGATGATCGCCGGCAGGCCGTGTTGATGGGCGGCGTCGGTGATTTTGCGATAGTCCGGCACGTCGTTTTTCGGGTTGCCCGGCGTTTCGAGATAGACCGCCCGGGTGTTCTCGTCCACCAGGTCGTCGATGGTCTCGGGCTTGCTGGGATCGAAGAAGCGGACCTCGATGCCGAGCTTGGGGAACGTCTGGGAGAACAGGGTCCAGGTTCCGCCGTACAAGCTGGTCGCCGAGATGAAGTTCTGCCCGGCGTGTACGATGGTCAGCAGCGCGGCGCTGATCGCCGCCTGGCCGCTGGCCAGCGCCAGCGCCCCGACGCCGCCGTTGAGCTCGGCCAGCCGTTTCTCGAGGATGTCGTTCGTCGGGTTCATCAACCGCGAGTAGATGTTCCCGAACTCCTTCAGAGCGAAGAGGTCGGCGGCGTGTTCTGTGCTCTTGAACTCATAACTCGTGGTCGCGTAGATCGGCACGGCGCGGGCCATGGTCGTCGGGTCGGGCTCCTGCCCGGCGTGTAATGCGAGGGTCCCGAGACCGTAACGTTTTTTCTCAACATCCATAACAGTCGTCCTCTTCAAATTAGCTCATGGCAATTCAGGCCCACGGAGGGCGATATCAAAACAGCCCGTCGTACAGGAGCGTCGACAGGTAGCGCTCGCCGGAGTCCGGCAGGACCACCACGATGGTTTTGCCCGCGAACTCGTCATCGCGAGCCAGGCGGTCGGCCACCGCCATCGCTCCGCCCGAGGAAATACCGGACAGGATGCCCTCCTCTCTCGCCAGGCGGCGGCTGAACTCCATGGCCTCTTCGTCGGCGACCTGCTCCACACGGTCCACGAGGTCGAGGTCGAGCACGTCGGGGATAAACCCGGCCCCGATGCCCTGGACCATGTGCGGGCCCGGCTCGAGTTCCTGCCCGGCCAGCTTCTGCGTGATCACCGGGCTCTGAGCGGGCTCGACGGCCACCGAGGTGATCTGCTTGCCTTTCGTTTTCTTGATGAACCGCGAGGTGCCGGTGATCGTTCCGCCGGTCCCGACGCCGGCGACCAGGACATCGATCCCGCCGTCGGTATCGTTCCAGATTTCCGGCCCCGTGGTCGCCTCGTGGATCGCGGGGTTGGCGGCGTTCTTGAACTGCTGGGGCATGAAATACCGCTCGGAATCCGAGTCGACGATCTCCTCGGCCTTGGCGATGGCGCCCGGCATCCCGTCGGAGCCGGCAGTCAACACCAGGTCGGCCCCGAACACCTTGAGCAGCTTGCGCCGCTCGATACTCATCGTGTCGGGCATGGTCAACGTGAGCGAATAGCCACGCGCCGCTGCGACATAGGCCAGGGCGATCCCGGTGTTTCCGCTGGTCGGCTCGACGATGGTTTGGCCCGGCTTCAACAGGCCGCGCTTCTCGGCGTCCCACACCATCGACGCCCCAATCCGGCATTTCACCGAATAGGCAGGGTTGCGCCCCTCGATCTTGCCCAACACCGTGCCGGAGATTCCTTGTGTGATTCGATTGATCCGGACCAGCGGGGTTTTCCCGATGGACAACGAATTATCCGCATGCCAGCTCGCCATCATCCAACTCCTTTTTTCTGTACTCCCCCGATTATACGCAATACACGGGGCAATAATCGGCCGTTATTTGCACTCATATCGGCTCACATACAGGTCGCCATTCAACCCGCGAAGGGCCGTTTCTAAACCTCGCCGTCCTCGGCGTACTCATCGATCGACATATCCTGCCGCTGCGTCAGCGCGGCCGTGAACACAGCGGCCAGCGACGCCCGGTCCATCTGACGAGTGACCTGATTCCTGATCTCCAGGAATACCCGCCGGAACCGGCACACCGGGCGCTGGCTGCACGGCTCGTAGTGACTGGCCGACACACAGGCGATCGGGGCCAGGATGCCGTCGAAATGGCGGACAACCTCGCCCATCGTAATCTGGTCGGGGCTTTTCGCCAGGGAGTATCCCCCGTTCTTCCCCACGGTACTTCGCACCCAGCCCTGCTTCTTCATCTCCAGCATAATATGCTCCAGAAACGGCTTGGGCACTTCGTTCCGCCGGGCCAGCTCGGGGATGGGGATCGGCCCCCGGCCGTAATGCTCGACAAGCGTGAACAGCGCCCGCATCGCATAGTCCGTCTTGTTCGACAGCTTCATAGGACACCTAAAAGCCGACCAATATAGTCGGATATTAACCGCCCTTCGATCGGATGTCAAGAAGATTTCCGAATATTTTCCCGAATCGGGCAGCCAAAACGGAAAACGTGGGGCACAAACCGTCTGTGTTTTCAATAATGACGAGAACCCCGAAGGAACGAAAACGCGGTCGAGTCGGTCAGGCGGGCAGGTTTAATTGTTCCGCTGCCTCGGCTTGTGCCTTTTTCAGGCGGCCGGCGACGAACGCCTTGAGCGGGACGAGAGCGAGGGCCATCGGAATCTCCAGCAGGATCGCCGGCAGCACGGCGGCCGCTCCCAAACGCGGGTCAACGCTGAAGAATTGAGCGGCAAAAACGATGCCCAGCCCATTATTGACGTAGGCGGTGTTCACCGACAGCGCGGCGCGATCTCGAACCGGCCGCCACGGTGCCATCAGGTAGCCGACCACGTGGAGCCCAGCCGAGAAGCAGCACATAAACAGACACAGCCCAAGCGCCAGCCACGGTTCGTTCCAGAGCAGCTCTTTGAAGTCGGCGCTGACCGTGGACAGGGCGCCGCAAATGAGCAGAAACAGCGAGATCATCGCCAGCACCGCCCACAAGCCCCTGCGTCGTTTTACCTGTGCCGGAAAGGCCCGCCGGACAGCCAGGGCCGCTCCCAGCGGCACGAACAGGATCAACGCGAGAAAGACCGCCTGGTGGAGAAGAAAAGCCGCTCCGCCCTCGATCGCGTACCCGGAACAGAGGGCGATCACCCACGGGGTGACCAGCGGGCAGAGCATGCTGGTGACCAGCGTCCCGACCAGGGCCAAGGCCGGGTTCCCATGGACGATGTCGGCCAATGCGCTGCCGGCCGTGCCGGCGGGCATGGCCGCCACGATCAGGACGCCGACGGCAAACGGCTCCGGCAGCACCAGCCGGGCGAAGAAATAGACAATGGGGGGCAGCACAATCAGCCGCATCACACTCAGGTAGGCCACCATGCGCGGGCGAATGAGCTCGTGGAACGCGGCGCTGAAGTCCAGACGGAGCCCCGTGAAGAAGAGGATGCTGCCGAGCATGAATTTGAGGACCCGGCCGATCGGGGCACCGACTGCGGGCAGGAACAGCCCGACCAGTGCGGCGATCACGCAGAACGCCCAGAACCATTGCCGGATGATTCTCACTCATCGGCCCCGAAGAACGCCTTTGTGCCCTCGGGCACGTCCTTGAGCCGAAAGGCGGCCAGCCACAGGTTGAACCGGCCGCCGCTTCCGATAAATACGTTGTGCTGCGGGTCGAAGGCATGTACGTAGAACCAGCGGTCTCCGTCGGCGATCTTGCGCCAGCTTTCCGTCGGACGCTCGAACACGTACGCACCGCTGTCGCGGAATGCGATCATCTCCCGGTTCAGGTTGTCGAACATGAGCTGTGTGCCCGACGGATTATTGTTGGCCCGGCCGCCGGGCAGAGGATTCCTCGCCTTGCGGGCCGTGCCGTTGGCGGGGTCGAGCAGCCACAGCCCGAAATCATCCTCCGGCTGCCTCCCCCGTTTGAAACCATGTTCGCGGATTTCGCGCAGGATGAGGTCGGACACCGGGTCGTAGCCGGCCATCTCGTGTACGTAGAACGCGCCCAGTCCCCCGGGCAGCCCCTCGAACTTGAGTTCCTTGAGCCGTGCGTCGGCCGTGTCGATCACCTGGGTGGTCGCGCCGGGGTCCCTCGACGTGGCCATCACCTCGCTATAGATGTGCCCTCTGGACGTGTCGGCAACGAAATACGTGCCCTGGCTCCCGTCGGGTTCGGGGAACGGGCCCTCGAAACGGTCGGTGGCCAGGTCGTATGAACAACTGTTGGGACCGGAAAAGACCATGGCCCAGTTGGAGAAACTGGCCCCGCGCGGGGCCCGCGTCGCGTTGTTGATCCAGAACTTCCGCCCTTTCGGGTCGTAGGCCATGCCCCTCGAGCAGCCGCCCCCGGCGCGGGACTCGTTGTAGAACAATCCGGTCATCTCGGGCGGGCGGATCGTGAACCATTCCCCGCTGGCCACGTCGAAGCCCTGGAACTGGTTGTTATAGCCGCCCGAACACCCGCCGTAGAAGGTCCAGACACCGGCGTAGGGGTCCGAGGCGCACCGAATTTCGCCGACCCCGGCCAGGGTAAAAATTCGTTCGAGCACGACCAGTTCTCCCTCGGGGAAATCGTCGCCGAATCGAGGATTGACCGGGTTGTAGGACGGCACGAAAGCGTCAAGCTCTTCCTCGACCGCCTCCAGAAGGGCCGAGTGCGCCTCGTCGCCGGTGTTGATCTCCCTGAGCATCGCCCAGGCCGAGCGGCGGGGGAGGGACTCCTCTTCCTTTTCAATCAGCTCGGCCAGAGACCGGGCCGCCTCGGGCCCGCCGATCCGGCCAAGGCCCAGCGCCGCGCGGCTGCGCAGCACCCGGTTCGGGCTGCCCAGCGCCCCGATCAGCGGCTCGATAGCAGAGAGCTGCCCGCTCTCGCCCAGGCCCCGCGCTGCGGAAACGGCGGTGTTGAGACTGTCCCCGCCGAGCAACAGAGCGATCCTGGCGACGCCATCCGGCCCGCCGATATAGCCCACGGCGGTCGGTGCCACATGCCCGCGTCGCTCGAACACCTCGTCGGTGAAGTGAGGCAAGGCGGGCGGCCCCGCGAAACGTGCCAGCAGCAGTTCCGACGACAGCGACCAGTGGTCGTTCCCCAGGTACGGCCCCAATTCCTCCGCCAGCTTTTCGCCGTCGAACATCATGGCAAGAACGTACTTGGCGTTGCGCCACCGAACCATCTCGGAGCTATAGGGTCCGGGGCGGCCCGACGCAAGACTCTTTCGGTACGCCTCGGCGACCTGCTCGCCGCCGGGCCGGTGGATCAGGCCTTCCTCGCCGCCGCCCTCCTCGATCAGCTTGCGAAGGTCGTCGTCGCTTCCGAACGCAGCCAGCCACGGCGCAGCCGAGCGCCGGGCGCGCCCGCCTTCCTCCCATGCCTTCCGGTGCTCTTCCAGATCGGGCTTGAGCACCGGCCGGTCCCGATAAGGGCCGGGCTGCTCCCACGCCCGCAGGGCGCGGTCGGCCGCCTGGCGCACGGTTAAGCTGGGATCGGAGCTCAGCGTCTCCGCCAGTTCTTTGCCATCGGCCAGCCCCGCCGCCAGGCGCGCCGCCGCCTCGCGCAGCGGCACATAAGGACTCCCCGCCAGCGTCTGCGCCTGCTCCAGCGTCAAAGCGTTCGGGAAACACGCGCCCAGTGGAACCTGGCTCAGCCCGGAGTCCAGGGGCGATTCCCGGCTGTAAAACAGGGTTCCCTGCCGCTCGCCGCCCGAGGGAATCCAGCGCTTGATTTCGAAATTCTCCTCCCCGTCGAGCCGCCGCAGGGCGTTGGCCGCCGAGAGGGCCACGGCGAGGTCGTCGCCCGCCGCCGCTTCCGCCAACGCCGGCCAGGCGCGGGCATCCTTGAGCCAGCCCAGCAGCCAGGCCGCCCGCACCGCCTCGTCGCCGCCCTCCAACAGGCCGGCTTCCAGCTCCTCGCGCCGGGCTTCGTCCGGACGATGCGCGACCAGGATGTCGTTGATTACCTCCAGCGTGATGCCGGTCTCTTGCGTAAACTGCTCCGCCAGAGTGGCGGCGGGCTGTTCGAGCCCCCCGGCCCGGGCTCGGCCGGAGATGCCGTCAACAATGGCCCATCGCAAATCGGCCTCCTCCGCCAGCCGCCAGGCGAACTCGTGCTGATTCCACCATCGAGTCTCCAACGAGACTCGTTTATCCAGCCCGTTCGCCGGTTCGGACGTTGCGGGCGATGTCGCAAGGAAGCCAAGCAACAAGATCATCAAGGACCCTGCGGCAAGTCGCATTCTCATCATTCCGCCTCCTCTGCCTT
>PWKM01000231.1 GCA_003559755.1 Planctomycetota bacterium | reverse complement strand
GGCGGTACTGACCGAGGTCTGGGGCTACGAATATCCGCCCGATACCCGGACCATCGACAATCACGTGGTCCGGATCCGGCAGAAGATCGAGGACGACCCGCGCCAGCCGGAACACGTGCTGACCGTACACGGAGTGGGCTATAAATTCGTGGATTAAGCGCCCGGGGATGGGAACTGCCCACGCCCGACCACCCCGGCGAGCAGCCGAGCCGGCGAGGAATCCCGGATTTTTCTTGATTGTCCACTGGCATGTGACCTCTTTTCGTTATAATATAGCGTTAGCGTGAGGTGTGGGGTGCGCCCGAATGAGATGGGCGATTTTGCGCCCGAAGGATCTGCCAGACTCAGTCCCGGCCGGCTGACGGTACAAGACGTATGAACGGAGGAAGACCCATGAATGCCCCTAAGACGTTCTCGTGGTTGCAGCGACGCTCGCCGGCCTTCACCCTTGTCGAGATGCTGGTCGTCATCACCATCATCGTGATCCTGGCCGGCTTGACCTTCCCGGCGATCGGTCAGGCCCGGCGCGAGGCACACATCACCAACTGCCTGAGCAACATGCAGCAGATCGGCAGCGCACTGGTGTACTATGCATCCATCGATGGGGACGGCGACGCCCGTTTCTTCCCCCCCTGGCTCACCCGGCTGACCACCTATCCCACCGAACGCAACCCTGTGGTGGTCCCCGAGCTGCTGTTCTGCCCGAACGACATAAGCAGGGGCCGTGAGGGCGCCCGCCCGAACGAGATGCTGTACGGGGACGGCAACCCCATCGATCAGTTCGAGAACGCCGACATCGACCCGCACGACGGCCCGCGGGACGGTTCCGGCCCGATCTACATCCCGTGCAGCTACCTGTTCGAGTTCAACGGCGAGCCCTGTGACTGGCTGTACGGGCACAGCGACACGGTCTCGCCCGGAGCGAATGCCGGCATCCCGACCGGAAACGAATTCCAGTGGGATTCGGTCCCGAGTTGGGACGAATTCCTGGACCGGGTGGACCGGGACGGGAATCGGATCATCTCCTGGAACGAAATCAAGAATTTGACCCGACGCGGCTGGGCGGAGAAGGGCCTGCGCGGCTACGGGGTCCAGGTGCCCGTCGTCCGCTGCTTCTGGCACGTCCGTGGGCGGCTCGAGGCCGACAGCGTCGTCCTCGATCTGCTCGGAGACAACCGCGCCGTCCGGCGAAGCCAGTCGGGCTGGCACGATAGATAATAATAGTTCGTCGCAGTTCTGTCCGGCCTGAGAGAGTTCCGTCTGTTACTATTCTGGGGAAAAGCATGAGCGGAAGAACCTGTCGCATCGTCCTGCCTGTTGTCCTGTTGGCCCTGTGCGGGCTGTCCGCCCCGTTCGCCCGGGCCGGTGAGCCGGCCACCTCCGACCTGGTCGAGCGCGGTCACGATCTGTACCGAGCGGGGCGCTACCAGGAGGCCCGCAACGTACTCGTCCGGGCTCTGGAAGCCGAGCCGGACCACGCCCGGGCCGCCAAGCTGTTGAACGACGTGAGCAGCGCGATCCGGCGCGAGCAGTTGGCCATCTATCGGATGGCCGCCGAGCAGGCCGAACGACGGGCGGGCGGAGAGCCGGTGCGGGCCGATGCCGCGAAATCTCCCCCCGAGCGGGACCTGCCCTCTGTTCTCCCGCCCCGCGATGAACCCTCGGACCGCGTCGGTGACCCGGCCGACCTCGAGGGCAGCGTCCTCTACGATCGGGCCGAAGCTCTGGTCCGGCGCGGCGATTACGACGCGGCCCGAAAGGTGCTGGCAATGATCGACCCCGGCGACCGCGATGCGTTCGAGCGGGCCCGGCTCCTCGCGGCACGGATCGAGGCGTGGGAGGCCCGGCGGCCCGACGAGGGAGTCGGGCCGGACGAACTCGACGCGTTCGTGCGCGAACGGCTCGAGCGGGATTACCGCCGGGCGCTGCACCTGTTCAACCAGGGCCGGTGGGCGGAATGCATCGCGGTCTGTCGCCGCATCCGAGAGTTCGCCCCGCACGACGAGCGCGTCCGCAAGCTCTATCGCGACGCTCGGATGGAGTACACCGCCGAGGCCGTCCGGGAAGCCGCCGCCGAGGGCGAGCTGGCCACGTTCGAGATGCTCGAGCGGACCGAGCGGATGGCCTCGCCCGACGTGCCCGACGTGCGAATCCCCCGGCCCGACTACGAGCCGGACGTCCGGGTCCTTTCGCCCGAGCAGATCGAGCTCGAGAAGAAGCTGAACGAGAAGGTCAGCATGGACCTGATCGACGCTCCGCTCTCCTATGTGCTCGACCTGTTAGCGCGGGCCGTCGGCCTCAACCTGATCGTCGATCCCGTCGCCGTAGAGGGGCGGAATATCACCATCAACGTGCAGAACACGTCCGTCCGGGAGGTGCTCGATTTCATCACCCGGAGCGCGAACATCACCTACGCCCGGACGCGCAGCGCCGTTTACATCACCACCCCCGACCAGCCGATGCTCGAGCTCCGCACCATCCGCCTGAGCAAGGGGCTGACCGACACCCTCCACAACGTCGTTGTCGGCGGCGGCGGGGACGTGGGAGGGGGCGGCGGCGGGATGCCCAGCGAGAGCTCCGACATCGAGCGGCTCATGCAAGTCATCGAGCTGGGACTCATCGACTGGCCGCAAGGCAGCCGATATTACTTGGACCGCAAGCGAAACATCCTCTTCCTCCGCAGCACCCCCGAGGTGTGCGACCAGGTCGAGGAAATGGTCCAGACCCTCGACGAAAACCCGGTGCAGGTGAAAGTCACCACCCGGTTCATCGAGGTCAGCGCCGAGGATTTCGACGAGCTGGGCGTCGACTGGAACATCACCGCCGACTACCCCCTCAGCAAGCGGGGCGGGGTGGACGCCCTGGTCATCGACGCGGGGACCGGCACCACGTTCGACCGGCGAGTGGGCACAACGGCCGGAGACACGGTGAGCCACGAAGACGGCCTCCGGTTCCACCTGACCGGCATCCTCACCAACCCCCAGTTCCAGGCGACGATGCGGACACTCCAGTCGCAGTACAAGGGCCGCGTGGTCACCGCCCCGTCGGTGACCGCCACGTCGAACTCGCCCGCCCGGTTCATCGAGAGCCAGGACCTGTGGTATGTCGACGACTATCGCATCGACCGGACCGATCTGACCTACGCCGAAGGGGTCGAGACCTCCGAGCCCGTCGTCGTCCCCGTGTTCGCCCGGGACGCATCCACCGGGTTCTCGCTCACCGTCACCCCCAGCGTGGGGCGGGACAGCCGCGACATCTCCCTGCTCATCGAGCCGATCTTCCGGCGAAGGAGCATCGACTCCATCACCCAGCCGGTCATCCTCCCCGAGGGACTCCGCTACGACGAGGACATCATCATCGAGCGGCCGGTCGTCGTGGACCGGCGGCTGAACGTCAAGGTCACCGTCCGCGACGGCTATCACGTCGTGCTCGGCGGGATGATCGACTCGGAGAAGCAGAATATCGAGACGAAGGTCCCCATCCTCGGCGATATCCCGCTGCTCGGATGGTTTTTCAGGCGACGGACGACCCGCGACGTACGCAAGAACCTGATCATCATCGTCAGCGCCCGCATCCTCGACTCCCGAGGATACAAATACCTGACCGAAGAGGAAGAGGCCGAACAGGCCCGACGGGTCAGCGCCATCCGGGGAAGAGAACGAGACCCGGGCGAACTGCCCGAAGGCATCGGCTTCGAGAATATCGAGAGCACCGAAACCCGACACTTCCTGGGGCCGAGCGACCCCCGGGTGCGAGAGCCGGACATCATCGAACTGCAGGAGTTTGACGACTAGTGAGCCGACAACGGGCAAACCCCAAGCGGTCTCCAATCCGCCGCCTGCTCGGGCTGGCAGTGTGCGCCGCCGTGCTCCTGCCCCTCGGGCGAGCGGCGGCCGGCAAGCCCAGGCCGCCGGTGGCCGTCCAGCCCCGGATCGTCGAGACCGACCCGGTCGCGGGCACCGTCGACCTCGAGATCACCGCCCGCTCGCTGATCGAGGGGGCCGCCATCGCCGTCTCGCTCGACCTGCCCGAAGGCACAGCCGTCATACCGGGAGTCGGCGGATGGCGGCACGAGGCCCAGGCCGGCCACGTGCTCCGCGTCCGCCTGCGGCTGGCCCCCGGGCCGACGACACTGGCAATCCGCACCCGGCTGCACGCTCCGAACGTGGACATCGGGGCGGTCGCATCGATCCGGCTGCCGGGGGCCGAGACGCAAGAGGAGATGAGAGACGAGCCGCGAATCCTGGAGACCGACGCCGGCGAGCGGCTTCGGCTGCACACCGACGATGAATGACGGAGGCCGACGAGTGAGAGCCGTACTCAACAGATGGGCACTGGCATTGGCCGGCGTGGCGCTCGCCCTCGCCATCGCGCCCGCCGTGAGGGCCGACCGCCTGTCGGGCACCGTCCGCTATCAAGACAAGGTCCACAGCGAAGTCGACGGGACCGTGGTCGACGAGCCGATGCGGCCCGTCCGATACGTCGTCCTCGATTTCGTCCGGGCCTCCGATCCGGGCACGGTCCTCGGCCAGACGACGACCAACACCGCCGGAGAGTTCTCGTCGCCCACCATCGGCAACCACGACGATATCCTCGTCCTGGTCAAGGCCGGCGGGACCCACCAGGGCCAGACGGCGGTCGTCCGTGACCAGGGGCCGGACGGCGGGGCCATCCAGACCTACCAGAGCCAGCCGTTCGACCTCTCCGGCGGGGCCGTGGCCGGCGCGACCATCGACATCACCGCCGACGCCATCGCCGGTGCATTCAACATCTACGACAACCTCATCCGCGGCCACGATTTCGTTCGCAACGAACTCTACGCCACCCCGCCAGCCGCCGCATCATTCGACCTGGTGGTCCGATGGGAGCGGGGCGCAGACAGCGACGGGGTGTTCCCGCCCGGCTCGTATTACACGATCGTCGGCGACGTGCACCTGATTAACCTGCTGGGCGACCACACCGTCGATTGCGACGGGTTCGACGACTCGGTCATCCTCCACGAATACGGCCACCTCGTCGCCCACTTGTACTCGCGGGACGATTCGCCCGGCGGGCCGCACTACCTCGGCGACGCACACGACCTCCGGCTCGCATACTCCGAAGGATGGGCCAACTACTTCTCCTGCGCCGTCCGGGGCACCCCCTTCTACATCGACACCGTGGCCGACCAGAACTTCAACCTGATCTTCGAGATCGAGACCCCGTCGGTGCCCGGCGTGCCGGGCCTGCCCGTGACCGGCCCCGAGAACCAGCTCGCTGTCAGCGCCCTGTTCTGGGACCTCCAGGCGGCGGATATCCAGGTCGCACACGGGGCGATCGACACGCCCATCGAGGCCCTGTGGGATGTCATCCGGCGCTATCTGCCGTCCGACGGCGTCGTCGACGTGACACTCGAGGACGTCTGGGACGGATACTTCGAGAGCGCGGTGACCCCCGCATACGGTACATCCGGCGCCAACAAGCCGACCCTGATCGAACTCATCAAAGCCCGCGACATCCCCTACCACGAGGACGACCACCAGCCGAACCACTCGGCCGACCAGGCCACGTCCATCACCGTAGACGGCTCGGAACTGCACGGCACACACTACTACGACAGGACCGGGGACGGGCTCGGCCACAACGACGAGGACTGGTACACATTCCTCGTCACCGCAGGCGAGACCTACACCATCGAAACGTTCGACCTCAATCCATCGGGCGACACCCGCATCCAGCTCTACGACAACAACGAGAACCTGCTCACCTCCAACGAGGACATCGGCCCGGGCAACCGCGCCTCCCGCATCATCCACACCTTCGCCCAGGGGGGCAGACACTACGTCCGCGTTAGCCGGGCAACCAAGCCGCTGCCGACCGTCGAACCGGGCCCGATCCCGCCGCCCGAACGCGGCGCCTACGCCAACTACGGCAGGTATGCGATCCGCGTCGAGACCGGCGGCCAGCCCGAAGCGCCCACCGTCGTTGCAATCAGCCCCCAGGACGGAGCGACCGGGGTGCCGGTCGGTACCACCATCGTCGCCACCTTCTCGCACGATGTCCAACTCGGCAGCGTTACCACCGACAGCTTTACCCTCGCCGCAGAGGGGACACCGGTGCCGGGGACCGTCTCCCTCAACGCCCCGCGGACGGTCGCCACGTTCACCCCGAACAGCAACCTGATGCACAGCACGCGATATACCGTGCATCTGACCGATGACATCGAGGATGCCGGCGGCCGCGCGCTCGAGCCGTTCACCTCGACGTTCACCACCGCCGAGAGCACCGCCCCGCCCGACGCCCCGGTGCCCCGTGTGCCCCGCGCCCAGATCGCGGCCGGCGACGGGTACGTCGAGGTCGAGTGGGTCTATCCCACCGCCCACCACGACGGGGTCATCGTCGCCCTCGGTCGCTCCCGGTTCCCGACCATACACACCGTCGAGGAGAACGGAGAAACGGTCCTGCGGGTCGCCAACGGGTCGGAGGTCTATCGGGGGAACACCGATACCCACCTGACCATCCCCACGGCGAACGGGCAGCGGGCGTTCGTACGTATCTGGACCTTCATCGGCACCAGGACGAGCTCCCCCTATCAACTGGCCACTCGAGCCGCCCGCGGCGGCCGCGGCATCATTGATCGATTCGATGACGGCGACCCCGACGAGGACCCGGGCACCGATCCCCGGCCCGGGCCGCCCACCCTGCCCCGGCCGGAGCGGTTCCAGGTCGTCGCCGGTGACGGGTTCGTGGACATCGAGTTCGTCAAGGCGGCCGGCGACTTCGACGGGGTGATCGTCGCCGTCGGATCGTCGAGGTTCCCCGTGCTCCGGCAGGTGGTTCGCGACGGCGAACTGGACCTGGCCGTCTCGGGCGGAACCAGGGTGTACGAGGGCAGCGACCGGGTGCGGTTCCGCCTGCCCACCTCCAACGGGGCCAGGCGGTTCGCCTGCGTCTGGACGTTCCGGGGGACTGACTATTCGAGACCGTTGTTCGGAGCCACCCGGGCCGCACGCGGCGGCCGGGGCATCACCGAACGAAACAGCTTTTACGTCGATTTCGAGGAACCGGAAACACTGGGCCAGAACTGATGCAGAACCGGATGCGGGCCGCTGAACCGCCCGGAGGAGCGGACACATGAGCGAAAAGTCACTCGGCATAGACATCGGCACCGACTCGGTCAAGGCGGTGCTGCTCCGCCATCGCCGAGGCCGGCCCCAGGTACTCCGGGCGGCGTCGGCCCCGCTGGGCGAGCTGGGGCACATGGAGGACAGCCCCCGCCGCACCGCCAAGATCGCCATGATCGTGCGCAACCTGCTCAAGTCGGCCGGCATCTCGGCCCGGCAGGCCCGCATCGCCGTCGGCGGCCGCAAGACCATCATCCGCTACACACACGTCCCGCCCGCGCCCGAGTGGCGGCTGAAGATGCTCATCGACTACGAGGTCCAGGGCGATACCCGGGGGGCCGGGAACCTGTCCTACGACTTCCGGCTGCTCGATCTCCCGGTGGCCAGCGTCGAGTTCACCGTGATGCTCGCGATGGCCAAGAACGACCACGTGGAACACTACTGCGGCATCCTCGAAGAGGCGGGCGTCTCGGTGGGCAACGTCACCCTCGCCCCCTTCCCGGTGTTCAACGCCTATCGACTGAGCCGGGGCCGTGCGATCGAGGACGACAAGACCGTGCTCGTCGTCGACATCGGCGCCGAGAACATGAACGTGATCATCGAGCGGAACGGCAAGCTGCTCTTCGCTCGCAACATATCGCCGGGCAGCCGGGCGTTCACCGAGGCGATCCAGGACGAGTTCCGCATCCCCTTCGCCGAGGCCGAGGAACTGAAGCTGACCAAGGGCCGCCTCCTGCTCGGGGGCGAGGTCGGCTCCGACGACGAGACCCGGCCGTCGCCCAGCTCCGATGCCCCGACCCAGGTCAGCGCGGGCTCGGAGGAAGGCATCAGCTTCGCCGACGCGGACGACGAGAAAGACGAGGGGGATGACCTGCTCCAGACGCCACTCCCCGAGATCACCGACGCCGACGACGCCGTCGTCCGGGCGTCAGAGGCGATGCAGCCCGTCGTCGGCCAACTGGCCTCGGCCATCCAGTCCTCGCTGATGTATTGCCGGGCGCAGACGCGAATGACCGGCCTGGAGGTGGACAGCATGGCGCTGACCGGCGGCGGTTCGCAACTGCCCGGCCTGCGTCAGGCCCTGAGCCGGCGGCTCGGCATCCCCGGTGTCCCCGCCGACCCGCTCAAGGGGCTCGACCTGGCCCCCCTCCCCCGCACCGCCCGCGAAGACCTGGAGAGCCGGCCCGAATCGTACACCCCTGCGGTGGGCCTCGCACTCGGCGGGATCGAGCCCGACACCATCGAGTTCAACCTGATGCCCACACGGATCAAGGAACGGCGTCATTTCCTCTCCAAGACGCTGTACCTGTGGCTCGCCGGGGCCGCCATGATCGCCCTGACCGTGCTGCTCGGATATTCGTCCGTGGCCCACACCGCCCGCCAGCGGGAATATGTCGGCGAACTGGAACAGCGGCACAGCCAGCAGGAGGCCGAACGCGAGACCATGCAGAGGCACCACCAGGTCAACGTGACCTATCAGGCCGAGAACCGAAAAATGGCCCATATTTTCCGCCGGCCCGAACAACTCGCCGTCGCATTCCGTTCATTAACTCTGCCCGGTACGGTGCCGAACGAAGTGGTGTTGACCGAGACCCACATCCGACCGGGCGGCGAGGGCGAGCCCGACGGGGTGATCGTCCAGGGCCAGGTCCTGCGCCGACCGCCGCGGTCGGACGGCGAGCCGGTCGAGCTGACCGCCCAGGAGGCGGAAGGAAAGATCGCCGAACTGCGCGACCGACTTCTCGACCTCGAAGGGCCGACCGGGCAGCCGGTGTTCTCGCGTCCGGCCGAGCGGTCGGTGATCCGTCGGACGACGACACGTGAGGGCGACCGGGACGTCCTGGCCGTCTTCGAACTGCAGCTCGTCATTAACGAACTGCTGACCCCGGACGAACAGGCAGGTGTCGAATGAATCGCATCTGGGAACAGAACAAGCCGCTGATCATCGTGCTGGGAAGCTGCCTGCTCGCCCTGATCGTCATGCGCCCCAATGTGTTGAGCGGGGGCGAACCGCCGCTGGCCGGCTGGCTGGGCAGGGGCTGGCGGTCCGAATACGAGGAACTGGAGAGCCGGAAAGAACAACTCGTC
>PWKM01000140.1 GCA_003559755.1 Planctomycetota bacterium | reverse complement strand
GGGGATTGATATGCCGTCCTTACCGGCTGGCGAACCCGATCAGCAGACCTTCTTCGGTGGACATGAACAGGCGGCCGTTGGCGGCGGCCAGGCCGTCCTTTATGGGCGTGGCTTCCAACTCGGTTTTCAAGATTGGCTCGCCGGTAGCAGCATCGAGAGCGACCAGCACGCCGCCTTCGGTCGGCCAGGTGTCCGGCGGTCCAGCGGCGAACAGCGTTGACCCGGCCAGGACCATCGCCCGGGACTGGACCGGAAGCGCTCGGTCCCAGCCACCGCCTCCATTGGTTTTCCGGAGGAACAGCCGGAAATGTCCCCGGTCTGGGCGCCGGGAGGTGCGTTTGTCGCCGTCGCGGAAAGGATTGATCCCGAAAACACCTTCCTCGTTGAAGACAAGCAACGGAGCCGAGACTCCCCGCTTGCTCCAGCGGGTGCGGTTCGCCCAGGCGTCGTCCAGGAGCGTTGCACCGGAAAACAGAGCGGGGGCACCGTGCGACCGCCGACCGCGCCCGGGGGTATACTCTCCCGTCTCGGGGTCGAAGCGATCGTTCCACATGTACAGGTTCGTCTCGCCCTTGACCAGCATGTCGATGCGGTTCGCACCGTCCAGGTCGGCATCCCAGAGCAACTCGCCGGTGCGCGGATCGAGCGCGACGGCGCGGCCGCCGCCGTCCAGCGGCCCGTGGCGGCCGGCGACGGCGTAGGCCCGGCCGCCGTCCACCAGCACGCTGCCCAGGACCGGCCAGGCCGAGGACAGCCGGCCATACGCCATAATACGTCCGGTGCCGGGGGCGACACGATAACGCCAGACGAGGCGACCGTCCTCGACATCGAGCGCATAGACGTAGCCGTCTTCGCTGCCGAACAGGCAGACGCCCTGGGTGATCGTCGGGGGATGCTTCACCCGACCCTCGGCAGTGAAACTCCACAACTGCCGCCCGGTCTCGGCGTCCAGGGCATGCACTTCGTACGAATTGGGGACCGACACGAACACGCGGCTGCCCGCGGAGACCGGTGCCGAGATGGGTTCGCCGGCGGACACGGCGGTGGACCACACAGGCCCCACGCCGGCGGGCACTTCGGCCGGGCTGGCCCCGCTGCGCCGGGCGTCGTAACGGTACATAGGCCAGTCTGAGGCCCGGGCTTCTGCCGGCGGATTGCTCGGGCGGCCCCAGGCGGGGCCCCTCTCCAGCGCGGCGGCGGGTTCGGCGTCACGCTCGACCGGCGCGGGCGACATCGCCACGTTCGCGTACAGCATGGGGTAGCATATGCAGTCGGTGGGGAACGTGTATGCCAGGCCGTTGGCGGGGATCACCCCGGGATACCGGCAGGTTCCCCGGGCAATGTGCGGCGCGTCGCGCTCGCCGGTCCGGACATTGAAAAAATCGGTGCGGCCGGTGATCAGGTATTTGTCCGTGGCTCGGCCCGGTGCACATTTATCCTGGAATCCCGCCCGGAACGAGCGTTTCTCTTCGCCCGTCTGCGGGTCCAGCCCCACCCAGTTCCCGCCGCGGACTGCCCAGGCCAGGTTGTCCGCCACAAACACGTTTTTCGTATTTCCGCGTCCGCCGGTCTGGACCGCCTCTCTCCACTGCACTTCGCCGGTTTGGATGCTGACCCCCATGATGGCGTTTCCGGCGCTCAGGACGAGCATGTCCCGGTGGAGCCCGCAGAAATCATGGGCGCTGCCGTACTCCCACAAGAGCTCGCCGTCCTCAAAGTTGAAACACCGGATTCGCCGGTTCCTTTCCGACCGCACGAACACCCGGCCGCGGGCCGCCGCCACTACGTTGCGCCCCCGCCCGTGCCCGGCCTCCACTGCCCAGACATCCTCGCCGCTTTCCTTGTCGACCCGGCGTACCATTGTCCCGTCGATGGTCAGCAGGTCTTTGCCAAGCACAATGAGATGATCGGCCGTGCCGTAGGTCCGCACCGTTTCGCCGGTGGCGGGGTCGAGCGCCTCGAGCGTCCGATCCTCTTCGAGCACCGCATACAGATGCTCCGCACCGGCGACCAGCGTGCCCGGCGGGTTCGGCGATTGGTAGGGCCGGCCGGGCGGGCGGGCGCGGCGGCGGCGCCAGAGCACGACCCCGTTGAACGCGTCGCGGGCCACCAACTCGACAGAAGGGGGCACATTGAAGAATGGCTCGGCCTTGTCCTGCATGTAAACGAGGCGGCCGCCGACGGAGACCACGGCATGAGGTCGCCCCATGTGGGTGCGGGCCCGGCTCGGCCCGTCGATCCATCGCAAACTGCGGGGCGGCCCGACATGGGTATCCTGCGAGGTCGCACTGCGAATCTGGTCGTACCACGGATGACGCCACTCGTCCATCCCGTCCGGCACCGGCTTGACGACCTTGATCCAACGCCCCTGCGGGGTCCGGACCTCGCCCGGCTCGGCGTCCGGCAGCGCGGCCCGAACAGCGTCCAGGTCCGCATCTCCGAACAGGGCCACTCCCCGCGGAACCAGGACCCTCCACAGTTCTTCCGGCGCCAGACCGGCGGCGACCTGTTCGGCATAGTCCTCCACAATCAGCAGGTTGACCATGTTGTCGGCATAGGGCAGGCGGCTGGGGACGAGCCGCTCGACCGACACCTGGCCGTATGCTCCGCCCTGCTGTATCCGGCTTCGGGCGACCGCGATGTTCTCCTTGCTCGCTTCCAGGCCGTGCGCCAGAAAGGGGCCGTGTGCGCCGATCGCGGCGATCAGTTCGCCTTTGCCGGAGCCGACGTGTACACACAGGCCGCCCGTGACTCCAGAGGCGTCGAGCAGCGGCTGCGGATCGACCGAGAGGGTGACAAACTCGGCGGGTTCCGACCAGACCTCGCCGACCTCGTTTTTCAGGCGGATGCGCGCCACGTACACGGCCCCGAGCTCGAGATCATCAACCACTTCGTGTACGGCGCCGGCCGCGTCTTCGAGAGGGATCGCCCGTGCCCAATTGCCGATGTCGTCGGTTCCGGCGTCCTCGTCGGGATTGACCAGGAACACGGCTTCCGGCTCCGGGACGCCGAAGACGGCGGAGTGCAGGACGGCTCGCTCCTGCTCGACGTCCGCCACATTGAGGGACGGGGTGTCCGGCACGTTCCAGGCGGTAAAGACCTCGGCGGAGCCCCAGATGGTGCCCGCCTCATTTTGCGCGAGAAACCGGAAGACATAGGTCTCTCCGGGCGTCAGGCCCTCGATGGCGAGCGAGAAATCGCGAGGCCCGTCCACATCGGGACCGACCGTTCCCAGCTCGCGCACATGCGCCCAGGCGGCGGGGTCAAGGTCCTGGTCCGCGCCGGCCGTCCACACCACCGAGACCGTGGCGCCGCCCTCGCCCGTCGCGGCCAGTTCGCCGCGAAGCGTGGCCTGCCGGATGTGAATATCGGACGGTGTGCGGGTGTGTACCACGGGCAGTCGCGGATCGTGGATCAGTGTTCCGCCCTGGCCGGGGTTGCCCTCCAGGTCAGCCAGACGGTAGGCGTGTCCGCCCAGGGACAGGTTCCGGCCTTCGGCGGTATTATAGACGACGGTGTGGCCGGGCGGCGCCCGCAGGATGCTCTGGTCGGCAAGAAACGGGGCGTCGGGCCGACCGGTCCCCTCGCACTCGTCCAGGCGCGCGGTCCCAAAATTGGTGATGTCGCCCGTGACAACCGCCTGTTCGCTGCCGCTTTCCAGGGCGACGTATTGGACCTGTTCCATATCCAACTCGGCGAGTGTGATGGACCCGTCGCAGGCCAACTCGACCGTTCCGCGGAATCGGGGAGCATCGTTTCTGCGCGAGGAGCCCAGATTGAGCGAGCCGGTGAGTACGATGTTGCCGGTGATGCCGTCCCGGATGCGCAGATCGGCCGCATAGCGCACCGATGTCGCCCGGTCGGCGGGTCCCTTGATGTCGCCGACGGACACATCGCGATAGTTGGCGATCGAGAACAGCGCCTTGGAATCGTCCGAATAGCTGCTGCGTCGGTCCCATCCCAACAGCCGCCCGATCACGGCATCGCCGGAACTGTCGCTGCCGTCCAACTCGATATGTCCCGCGCGGACATTCTGCGAGCGATTCCCTGCCGTCGAGGTCCGGATATCGCCCACGTGGAGCCGGCCGACGTGATGCACGGTGACGTCTCCGCCGCTCCACGCGTCGGTATCGGCCCGAATATCGCCGGGCCGGCCTTCGCTGTCGGTGATCAGAACGGGGCCGGAACTGTACACGCTCACCGCGCCCGATCGACCGAGGGTTCCGGACGCCCGTGCGTCCAGATATCCGACTCGAACGGGTCCGGCACGGTTCTCGGGCGTCCCGATCCGGATGTCGCCCGCCTTCTGCTCATTGTTCCGGGTTTGCTCGACCCGTGTTTCTATCCCGCCCATCGCGATGGAACCGACGTTCTCGATGACGATATCGGCCGAGTCTTCATCTCTCCCGCGGAAGGTGCGAATCGCCACGCCGTCGCTGCCCTCGATGGAGCCGCCGTTCAGGTCCAGGACCAGCGTCCCCGCCGCGTGATCGCTGTACAGGCGGTGGTCGCCGAGAGTCAGGCCGGGGTCCGCGACGGGCGTTCCCCCGCCGTCCCCGTCGCGGTCGCCCCATCGAAAGGTCCAGTCGGGCGCTTCGCCGGAAGGGACAACCGTGTTGCCTTCACCATCCCCGACGATCCGCGGCGCGTCGCCGTCGATTTGCTGGTGACTCGATATGTCGAAGGACCGGGCTCCGCGCGTCAGCCCCAGGACCAGAATACAGCAAGCCGCAAGGGTCAGCCACCGTTTCATCATACGATCTCCAGTTCTTTGGACTGTGCATCGGGGGATACGGGCAGCGGGGGCGTCATCAGCGGCGCGGGGCGGACCGCGGTGGAAAGACCGGCCCATCCCCGCTGCGACCTTCATCTGCCTCATAGAGTTCTTTCGAGGTTACGGCCAAATCAGGAACCTCTTCGCGTCTGTCATTATCCTACCACATTCCCGTTCCGAGTCCAGCGCCCAGCCGATGCCTCGGAAGGGAGCAGGTACATTGTCCCGCCCCTTGCGGAGGCAGTGGCAGGTCCACGCCCATCGGCACACGTTGCTCCGTCTGGCTGAGCTCGAAGCAGGCGCACTATTGGACCGTCATTGGTTGTCATCCGCCTCCAGTACGGTCAGGTTTGCTCGTTGGCGGTCCAGCCGCATGGCTCGCAGGTGTCCGGGCCTTAAATCGCAGAGCACACCCCACGTCAGGTTCCGCTTGGGGTCATAGACTAACCCGAGCCCGACACTGTCGCCGACTCCCCCACGTCCGGAGATGAACTCCGATCCGGCCAGTTCGGCGACCAGCCAGTTGTTTTCCGCCGGATCGTAAAACGGGACCACGGATTTGCCGTCCACGTTGAGGATGAATCCGACCATCATCAGATCGTCCTCCGGCAGATAGACCGCCTCGCGAGCGAACCGGGCGACTTTGACGGCCTCCATATTGGCCGGGTTCTTCGCCTCGCAGACCCCTGTTGCGAAGTCATATGTCCAGACCTGTCCTTCCACCGTGCTATCCCGATGGTTCCGGGTGGTAATCATGATGAGTTGGTCGCGCTTGGAATCGTAAGCAGCCGCCGACCCGTCGGTAACCGTGACCGGTATCGTGCCTTGCAGAGGGAGTTGGACCCATTCTTTTCCGTCCTCGAAGCGGAAGATTCCGCAGGTCTGGTGGGCCACGTGGGTCCAGGCGACCATCCCCTTCGGCGTGGGCACGACATAGGTCGTGTATTTATCGATCCGGAACGGCGTCTCTATTTTCTCATCGAATGGCCAGCTCTTGGTATCCGGGTCGTAGAGGTGAGCTCGATGCTGATGCTTCATATAGACGAGCCGCCCGATCGTCGCGTCGTAGCCGTATGCGTGGTAGTTGTGGTTGCCCCATGGGGCGAGATTGAATGCGTACGGCCCGGGGCCGTCCAGGCCGCGGTTGTATTCGAGCGCGAACATCGGGGCATAGCTGATGCTCCACCGTCCGGTCGGGATGTCGTAAATGGCGACATCGTTGCCGAAATACGAGGCGTGCCCGCCTCCCAGGTGCAGAATCTGGTCGCGGTCGGTATCGAGGGCAACGGTGCTCCAACCGCCGACGTTCCGGTTGCCGGGATATTTTTCGTACTCCATCGCCACCCACTCGTTCGGGGGAAGTTCGGCGAGCAGTTGTTCCCGGGCATCAATATCCGGTTCGGGCAGCCCTTCGGCGTACCAGTCGGGATCGCAGGACTTCGTCCGCCTGGTGACGGTTCCGGGCTCCACTCCGTATTTCACGTTCTGCTCGTCGGTTGCCGGCCCCTCGAGGTTTGGGGCCCGCAGGCGCCACGTGCTGTGCGGGTTCATCGGCCCGCCCGGCCGGCTGCGTTCGGTTCCGCCGGCGACCCACAGAACGTCGTCCTCTTTGCTGACCGCTGCGCAGGCGGCGGCGACGGGGATTTGCGGCGGGACGGGCTCTTCGTCCCATCGCCGCACAAAATCCCACCGGTTCGCTTCCACGTCGTATGTCCACATCTCGAACGGCAGTGCGATCGTGCGATAGTGGCCGTCGAGCCGGTATCCCTTCCCGCCGAGCAGGACAATCTTACCCGCCTGCGGGAAGTGGAGCAGAGCGTGTCCGAAACGCGGCGACGGGCTGACCTCCGGGGTGCGTTCCTCCCAGGTCCGCGTCGCACAGTCATACACCCACGTATCGGCATAAAGCTGGTTGAGTCCGTCGCCCCCGAACATCACGATCTTCTCCGTGGCCGGGTCATAGACCATCGGCGACAGGGCCCGGGGCGGGGGCTGAGCCGGTTCCTCGTCCTCTCCGGTGAGCTCGGGCGGGAAAATGTTGCGCCATTCGTTCCGCTCGGTGGAATACACCCAGGTGCCCGCGTCGGCCCGGGGCGTCGCCAGGCCGCATCCGCCGAACAGCACGATCTCCCTGTTGATCGGATCGGCCGCCATTGACGCCCAGGCCAATACCGGGGTGCGGCTTTCCGGGACAGGCCCGGCGCCCGGCTCCAAGTTCTTCCAGGCCCGCGCGTCCGGGTCATACCGGAGCGTGTGGCCACTGGCGAGCATGTACAGGTTGCCGTCCCAGGGCGCGAGCGCATACTTATACCATAATGTCATCCGGCGGGGGCTGGGTGCGACCAGGCCCGCCCTGTCCGTCATGGCAAACCACGGGGTCGCATAACCCGGATGGTCGACCTGCCCGGTCTCGTCTCCCCGATCCTTTGCCGCCTCGGGCAGGTGGTTGAACCACGTGTTCTGCTCCAGGTCGAACGTCTGGACATCGTAAGGGCGTTCGCCCCGAAAATGATGCGAGACCGTGCCGCCGAAAAAAACGAACCGGTCAAGCTGATTCGACCAGACGAGTCCGGGCGAGAACTGCGGCCCGACCACGTTCTCGGTCACATGCTCCCATTCGCCTGCGGGCGGCTCTCCCCCGACGGCCGTGGTTGCAGCAGCCATTCCGCACAAGACCGCACAAACGTTCAGAGCAAGTTTCAGATTCATCGAATGCCTCCTGGAATGCATCCCTAATCGCTTCCCTCAATCCTGGATGACGAACAGTTTCCCGATGGTCCAGAACGTTCCCTTGATGATATAGCCGACCGGGCCGAGGATCACCCGCCTGCTGATCGACACCTCGATGGTCGCAAGATCGACCTGGGCCCGGAGCGAACGCAGCCGGGCTTCCATCGCGTCGATGTCCGACTGGACCCGGCTCAACTCCCGCTCGACGGTCAGGACCTGGCTCACGTTCTCGGCCCGGTCGAGCAGCGCCTGGAGCCGGTCGCGCAGGGCGATCATAGTCTGCAGCCGGGCCTCGGTATCGACGTATCGCTCGGTCACGTCATCCGATGAGATGCTGCGGCGGATCACCCTGCCGACGTCTTCCAGCGAGCTCATCGCAGGCGTGAGGGCCTCGACCGGCACGCGAAGCACGACCCGGGCCTTCTGTTCCTCGGACTTGCTCTCGACATAGCCGCCCGCCTGCTCCGCGATCTCTCTCACCTGTGACACCGCGTCGCTCACATTGGCGACCTCCAGCGAGAGACGCGCCCGCCAGATCAGCATCCTGCCCGGGGGCAGCACGGTGGCCGGGGGAGCCGCCTCCAGAGCAGCGTCCGCCATCGTCCTGTCAACCGTGGTGCAGCCGGAAACGGCACAAACCAGAACCGCCAGAACAACAGACAACATGACGTGCTTCATTCTCTCCTCCTCTTCAATCACCTGACCGGTTCCTGCCGTGGGCAGGAAGCCCCAACCACGGTGGTTGGGCGACCCCGAAAGCGTTCCGCGTGATGGCCCCTTGTACCCGAGTTGGTGTTTGCGCGGCAATCTCTATCCCAGTCGCATCCGCCGTCTACCTGGACGGAACTATTTTAGCGATTCGCACTCGGAAAAACGAGAAGAAACAAAGACGGCTCTGGAACGGCCGGCGGTTCTCGATCCGCTCTACAGTGTTCGCCTTGATGCGGCCGCCGAACGCCTCGAAGTCGTGCCGGTTCACGCTATTCCACAAATTAATTGTGGCGAATAACATCGGTAGTCTCCAATGGGCCCACCGGCACCTAACAACCAAACCATGATCTTTTGGCACCTACCTATCGATGACTCCTCAGCGCACTATATCAACATAGGGCAGTGCCTTTTCCAGTTCCTGTGCTCCTGCACCCGTGACGTCGGTGTTCCAGAGGAACAGGGTCCTTAAATTACGAAGCTCTTTCAACCGCATGAGACCTGAGTGCGTGATGTCGGTGAGGTCGAGTCCTAGCTCCTGCATATTCGTCAACCCCTTCAAGTGGGCCAACCCCTCGTCGGTGACCGCCGTGACCGACAGCTCCAATTCTCGTAAGGCCGTCAGTTCTCTCAAGTGGGCCAACCCCGCGTCCGTGATCCGGCTGCTCCGGAGGTTTAGCGCTCGGAGGTTTGCCATGCCCTTCAGGCAGGCCAGGCCCGAGCCACTAACTGCCGTGAACGATACGTTGAGTTTTCGCAGGTTCGTCAACGTTTTGAGGTGAGCCACTCCGGCGTCGGTGATCTGCGTGTTCGCTAGGAAAAGCTCACGCATTTCGGTCATGCCCCGGAGGTGCTCCAGCCCGGCATCGGTGATCCGGGTGCCCCCCAAGTTCAACCTGCGGAGGTTCGTCAGGCCCTTCAGATGGACCAGCCCGGCGTCGGTGATCTCTGTATCCGCGAGATCCAGTTTCTGAAGATTCGCCAGTCCCTCCAAGTGGGCCAGCCCGGCGTCGGTGACCTTTGAGCCCCAGAGGTTCAGTTCCCGCAACTCCTTCAGGCCCTTCAGGTGGACCAGACCAAAGTCGGTGATCTCCGTGTCCACTAGGTTCAGACTGTGCAGGCTTGTCAGGC
>PWKM01000060.1 GCA_003559755.1 Planctomycetota bacterium | reverse complement strand
TCGGGCAGGCCATCCCGGTCGTCAAAATGGCGCTGGATGACCCATCCGTGGTAGTCCATGGCGACGATGGTGTCGGCCCCGGGCGTCTCCCGAGTCCTGCCAAGGACGGCATTATAGCCATAGCTGCATTCGCCGAACGGGATGGTCGGTTCCCAG
Source organism: Planctomycetota bacterium (assembly GCA_003559755.1). Lineage (GTDB taxonomy): Bacteria > Planctomycetota > PUPC01 > PUPC01 > PUPC01 > PUPC01. The sequence continues at coordinate 9,196 of PWKM01000060.1, read as the reverse complement.
TGTCCGGGCATGGCCGCCTCGAGCGTCAGGAGTGCCAGGGCCGTGGTGTACGCCCGGCCGCCATATCCGCCCCAGTGACAGATGCCCGGGGGCCAGCTTCCGTCGTTGTCCTGGCGGTCGATCAGTTCGCCCGGCCAGACGTTCTGCTCCCAGTCCTCCCAGGCGCTGCCGCCCAGTACCGTGTTGGCCAGCGTCATGTAATAGTAGTAATACAGAGACCTGCGGCTGCCCAGGTTTGTGGCGAAGGTAAAGTAGCTGGCCGAGTTGTGGAGCCGGTTGAGCACGCCCCTGGCCCGGCCGCTGTTGGTGGTGTGGCTGGCGGTGCTCCCCGGCTGGTGGCTCATCAGCAGCCGTGTGAGCATCGAGATGGCGGTCGCCGCGTACCGCCGGTGACCGGTATCGTCCCTGTCCCAGTGGGGGCCGAAGCGGTATGCACCCCGATAGTCGCTGCTGTGGACCAGGTTCCGGAGCAGCCCGTCCATGCGGTCCCGGCAGAACATGGCTCCGGCGCCGCCGACGCCGGCCAGCCCCGCCTTCTGCCCCATGTCGACCGCCTGGACGGCCCAGCCGGTGATCGAGATGTCGTTCCTATTGGTGGTATAGCCCCATCCGTACGAGCCGCCGGGCGCCTGGGTGTCCGCGAGGTGCTGGAGCCCGCCCAGGGCCGACGCGGCGGAGTCCTGTCGGCCGGTCTTGATGTAGGCGAGGGCCATTGCCATGGTCGCCGTGGCGTGATCGTATAGATACCAGGTGCCATAATCGTAGCCCCTGAACCTGCCTGTCGAGGCGTCCTGTCGGGAGATCAGCCAGTCGATCGCGGAGCCGACGGTCCCGGCGTATTCGGCAGGGTACTGGTCGGTACATCCGTAAAAGAGGAATGCCATCAGGGCGAGAGCGGTCGTCCCGGTGTGGTACCCCTCTCCCCGTGTTCCGGTCCTCCCTCCCCACTTTTCCACCGCCCAGTACCCGTCTTTCTCCTGGTTCTCCGCCAGCCAGCGGAGGCCGTCCATCACACTGTCCGCCTCTGCGAACTCGCCCGTGCTCTGGTATGTGATGGGAGGAACCGGCTCGAGCGGGCAGGCGATGAACTCGGGGTGCGGCAGGTATGTCGTCGCCAACGTCTCGTACCAGCGGCTCTGCGTCGCGAAGTTCCACACCGGCGGATACATCCCCTGGTTCTCGGACGCATACATCAGGCAGGCGTGGCCGATCTGTTCCAGCCGGCTCTGGCACTTCAAGCGCATGGCCCGCCCGTAGGTCATATTCGAGCCGACGACGATGAGCGAGACCAGGATAAGGATGGCAGCGACGACGACGATCAGTTCGGTCAGAGAAAAGGCGTTTGACCACCCCCGCGCCCGCATGAATCACCCCTGTTCGAGTGCCATCGTGCCGGGTTCCGCTCGCCCGTGGCCCGATGCTGCTCCTTGCGGAAGGTACATCCGTAATTCGTTCATCAATCGGCGGACAGATTCCCCGTCCCCGGCAGCAAAATTTCTCCGGGCCGGTTCGCCGCCTTGTTGCCGCGACATTATTTTACATCAGCCGCATTGATTGTAAAGGGAAAAGTTTTCCCGGTTTTGTTTGCAAAGAGGGGCCGGGGAGCAGGCCCGCTCTCACCCCGGCGGCACAACGGGCCGATGCTATTATGAGGCGGGTTCAGCCGCCGCGGTCTGGCGAATTCGGCCGCACAAGGCCGGGGCGCCCGCATTGCAAAACCGGATGTTTTGTTTTCCTGCCCCGGTGTGGTATAGTGGTTTTCGAAGGGCGAGGGCGGTGCGACCGGATGCGCCGTGCCCGCCCGGCCGACTTTACCTTTGTGGAGCCGGGGCCCCCGGAAGGAAAAACATGGGCTTCAGGCAAACTTTTTCCCGTCTTTCTCGTTAGAACCAGCAGTCGGCGAAAAAATATATGAGCAAGACCGACTCGGAACTCATGTTGGAGTTCCAGGAAAACGGCAATGAAGAGGCCTTCGAGCAGATTGTCAGGCGCCACCGGCAGCCGCTGCTCAACTTCTTCTACCGGCTGACGTGGGACCGGCAGCTTGCCGAGGATTGCTGTCAGGAGGTGTTCTGTCGCCTGTACAAGTATCGAAAGAGCTATGTTCCCAGCGCCAAACTGTCCACCTTCCTGTATCGCATCGGCAAGAACCTTTGGATCGACCGGTACCGGTCGCACAAAAACGAGCCCGACAAGTTTTCGCTGGACGCCAACGTGGGCGAGAGCGACCGGTCGTTTGGCAAGTTTATCGAGGGCGAGTCGCAGGACCCATCGCACCGCCCCGAAATCCGCGACGAGTTCGAGCGGGTTATGGAAGCACTGGACTCTCTGGCCCCGGCCCTCCGGGAGACCCTCATACTGGTGAAGTACCAGGGATTGAAATATTCGGAGGCGGCAGAGGTCCTCGACGTGCCCATCGGCACGGTGAGATCGAGGATTCACGCCGCCATCGAACAGTTGAGGACCCGGCTGAACGTCGAACAGGAAAAGACGGTGACAAGCCCGAGGCAGAACGATGAATGAGCCCAATGCCAATTGCCTGAAGACACGGGGGCTGCTGGCCGACTGCACGGCCGGCGAGATCGACCGGGAGAACGCGCCCGAAATCGATGAACACCTGGAGAGTTGCTCCGCATGCCGAAAGCACGCCGCCGAGCTGCGAGCGACCGGCAAACTGCTCGAACTGGCTCCCGACACGAAACCGTCCCCCGGGTTCGACACCCGACTGGCAGAAAAAATCCAGGCGGTCCGGCTGGAGCAGGCGCGGCAGCGCGTCGGGCTCATCGGGCTCATCGCAGTGGCCGCCCGGCGCGTCCGCCGGTTCGGCCTGGGAGCGGCGGTCTATCCCCTCGTCGCCCTGACCATGGCATACGTGGCGTGGGCGATGGTGCATCACGATGCCGGCCCGGCCCGACCGCCCGTCCCGGTCGAGTTCGATTCGGGCATCCGCCTGGCCCACCCGAGGCGCCTGGACAGGCCCGCCGAGCGTGACGAACCGACCGAACTCGCCCACATCGATGAGCCCGATTTCGTAGACCTGATGCGAGAGAGCATCCCCGATCTGACCGAGCTGGACTTCCCCCTGGAGGACGAACTCCTGGCCAGCCGGGAACTCGAATATCCCGCCCCCTACATGCCGCGTGACGCAGACCCGGAACGGGAAGTCGAAGAGCTCGAACTGGAGCCCGATCCGCAGCAACCCCCGATCGAATACGACGATCGCCCCCCTGTTCTGCCCGTCGGCGGCCCCGGCGGGTCGGCACTGGCCCGAGCCCGGTACACGACCATCCGCAACTCTCGCCTCCGGCCCGTGGTGTGGAGCGGGCTGCTCTGGCTCATCCGGAACCAGGAGGAAGACGGCTCCTGGCGAGCCGAGTCCGGTTCGGACTACAGCGACATCGAGCTCACCGCCGCCGGGGCACTCGCACTGATGCAGGCCGGATACAGCCCGTCTGGCCAGAGCCGGGCTGCGTTGCGGCTCCGCTCCGCGCTCTCCTGGCTCACTCGCCAGGAACAGGGGGACGGCACGTTCGGCGTGACCGGCAAACGCCGGGTCCACGCCCAGGCGATGGCGGTCGCAGCCCTCAGCGAGGCGTCGCGACTGACCGACGGCCCGGCGATCCGGGAACGGTTCCAGCCGCTGGTCGCTCGCTGCCTCGACCGGCTGGTCGAATACCAGGACCGGTCCGGCAAGTGGGACGACCTGGAGACGACGACGCTGGCCCTGCTGGCCACCGGGGCGGCCCGCGCCGCCGGAGCGTCGGTCCCCGCCGAGCACCACCGCCGCGCGCTCGCCTGGCTGAGCGACTACGAGCCCGACTACGACTCGACGGTCCTGGTCAGCCGGCCCGGGACGACCGAGCCGGAAGAAGACATCTCGTTCGTGCCCATCGCCCGGGTCCTGGCGGCAGACCGGGACTTGCTCGGCTCGGCCGAGGCGGCCAGGGCGACCGCCCGGCGGCTGGCCACGGCCTCGGTGGTCTGGGAGCACGGCGATTTCTTCCGGTGGTACACCGGCACCGTCGCCGCCTACCGGCTCGGCGGTGAGCCGTGGCAGCAATGGCGAGCGCGCCTGCTCCACGAACTGATCGCCAAGGGCTGGCACGTGGACTCCCGGGAGCCGGGCTATCGGGGGAGCTGGCTCCCGCACGGCGACTCGACCCACGCGGGCCGATGTTACGGCACCGCCATGGCCGTCCTGTCCATCACCGCCACCTACGGACACTCCCCCGTGTACGGGGGCACCCAGTGACGAAGGCCGGTGGCAAAAGAACCCGGTGAATGCGGGATGGGTAACACGGGGCGACAGGTGAGGTAGTCCCCCTGCCTGGGGAGTCGTGTGTCGGCGTACACGGGCGGAAGCAACAATGTCGTCACGCCTCGCTCGGGCCGGTTCGACCCTTCCGAGCACGCTTTTTTACCGCGCCATGTCCCTGCGCGTTTCCGTTATTGCCGCAATACAGCCGGACGATGTCGAGTCATTCTTCTTCTTCGGGCTCCTCGTCGGTCGTCCAGTGTTTGTAGTTCCGTTCAACCTCCTCTGCGGTCAGTTCCCGGTCATAGATTCCGACGCGATACAGCCGACCGCGCCAGTTCCGTTCGCCATCCGGCTCGGCACCGAACGCCAACTGGTATCCAGTGTCCCAATTCAGGCTGCCTTCGCGAGCGCCCCGATAAACGAGCTTGCCGTCCCGATAGACGGTCACGAGCAGGTTCTCGGTATAGGTCACGACATATTGGGCCGGCTGCTCGATGATCGTGTCGGGGGCCACGATATTGGGCATCCCGTTTGCATCGGTTCGTGTCGTGCGCAGTCGGAGATACAGATCGGGGCCTGGTTGTCGGTGTTCCCCGTGCCCGATGGTGATATTTCGACGGCTGGTCCCGTCCGAGATGGTGACGATCCGGGCGGGTCCACCCTGTTCGAGGCCGTCCGGCGCCAGCCACACTTCGAAGGAAAACGCCTTGCTCTCGGCCAATCGCTCGATGAGTTGGCGCGGCGGTTCCTCGCTGTAAGCTCGGGCCTGGTCGTTGTCGAACGTGAGCCCGGGTCCGTCCTCTTCCCAGGCCGTTTCCGGCGTAACCAGCAGGTTGGGTGCCACATCCTCGCCGCTGCGGTCGCGAGCTACCCGACCTTCGCCGTCGTTGAGCGGGTACCAAGCGACCAGCCCATCGGTCACAGCCGGCAGCATCGCCGGGGGTTCCGGTTCCTCCTCCACCACCGGCAACAGTTCCGGCTGTTGGGCTGCTGCTCCCATCGTTGTCCAAATTATCATCACGGCCATCACCGCAACCAGGATCGTCAGCCACCGCATTGAACGTATCATCGCCTGTCCTCCTTTCGGGCCGGCACTCGACAAACCGTTCCGGGCGGCTGCCGGTTCAATATCTCTCTTTGCCGTATCCTGTACACGGGCAATTCCGACCCGGGGACGCCTTACTTGCCGCCTCGCAAAGACTGGAGGACCTCTTCCGACGGATGATTGGGGATGACGGCGACGACCTCCTCGCCGTATTCGAACACCTCCCTGTCATCCTCGGTGATTTCTCCGATGACCGCAGTCCGGTCGGTCTTGGATCGGACGGCCTCCATAACCTCATCGACAAATTCCGGCGCGACCTGAATCACGTACCGGGCCTGCGTCTCGCAGATCAGAATTTCCTCCGGGGTGATCCCGTCGTCGGACACCGGCACAGCGGACAGGTCCACCCGGGCTCCGAGCCCTCCGTATCGTGCCGATTCGCAGACGGCGGCCCCGATGCCGGCGGCTCCCAGATCGGAACAGGCGTTCACCCTGCCCGTTTCGAAGGCCGCCAGGACGGCCTCCATGGCGACCTTCTCTTCCTCGAACAACGCCACGGCCGGGCGCATCTCGTTGACGACGCCGGCCCTGTACAGCGTGTCGTTGCCGTCATTCCCCGTGACGCCGATGACGATCAGCTTGTCCCCGGCGTTCTTGGCCGGCTTGGTCAGCGGCTTCTCCGTGAGCAGTCGGCCGAACACCGACACGACGACCGCCGGCACGATGTCGGAGAACGAGGTGGAGACCCCCCCGCCGACAACGAACACGTCCATCGCGGCGCACATGTCGCTCAACCCTTTGATCATCAGGTTCAGCCGCTCCTGGCTGGTCATCACCTCGCATTCGCCGCATTCACACGTGCCCGCAAAGCCGCAGGGGCCGACGATCACTTCCTGGTCCAGGGGGCGGGTCCCGATGAAATCCAGCAGAAAAACCGGCCGGCCTCCCATCGCAACCACGTCCCGCATCGCCCCTCCCGCCCCGGTGGCGGCCGCGTCATACGGTCTGGGGACGCAGGGGGAGCAATGGCTCTCCATCTTGGCCACGACAAAGCCGTCCATGCCCGGCACCTCAAAGACCGCGGCGTCGTCGTTGTCCTGCGGTCCGACAGCGAGTGCTCCCGGCCAGACCTGGTCCAACTGCTCATTCAGCTTCTGGAACGCCTTGAAATCGATTACCTTGTCGACGTTATGATGCAGGTGAACGAACAGCCCGTGGATCAATGCCTTCTCGATCGTGTTCATACGGTCTCCTGTGATTGCTGTTGCAATTGTCCTTGCCATGTTGCCGGGCAGAGAGCCGGACCGTTCTGCTATCGGCAGTCGCCCGGACAACTCCTTCCCGCCGAGATTTACGCCCGTGGCCGTTGTTCAGCACCTTCAGCCGCGCGTATTCTGACCGGGGTGCGCCCGTTTGTCAAACGATAACCGGTCCGGTCTATTTCCCGATCACTGCGAACCTGGATTCATTGCCCGGGGGCTGAAAGCGAACGGCTTTCTGCCGGTGCCGGTCAGCTCGTGATTTCTCCGTGCTGCATGGAGAACACGGATGGGCTCGAGCATCGACCTCTACGTCCGACCGCGGGCGAAGGCGGACAGGATGGCGATGAAGATCGCGATCTTGGCCGACGTGAGCCAGCCGATGGAGGGGGCTACCAGCCCCTGCCGGACCGCCTCGGGGAAGAGGTCGGGGACGGTCCAGGCCCACATCACTTTGACCAGAAACAGCATCACGAGGAAAACCAGCGGGATGAGAACGAGGCCTGTCAAAACGATCGATGCGCCCAGAAATTTCAGTCGAGCCATAGAAGGGCCTCCAATGTGTCCGTGCTCGTTGCCATAGCGGATTGATTCATTGTAGCCACTGCTGACTCCGGTACAAGGCAGTGGCCGGCGGATTCCGGCTGCTGGGCCCGCCCGGCACCTTTCGGCGCGGGGCGGGGATGTGCTGAAAGTGGTTCAGCGTCTGCGGCGCCGGCGAACACCGAGCAGGGCCAGCCCGAGCAGCGAGAGGCCGGCCGGCTCGGGGATGGGCGGGTGGTCATCGGCCTGGAGCAGCCCGGCACCCCAACTCAGATCGACCTGCCCCCCGGAAAGAGAGATCAGGCCGGTGAGCCCGGTCCACATGTCCACGTCGCTGTCCTTGAACGGATCGTCGCCCATATTCTGCAGAGTGAACGCGTATCCGTCCGGGAGGATAAACTCGAGCTCATAGTCGCCCGGCATCAGGTCACTGAACAGGAACAGGCCGTCGTCATCCGTGACCGTCGAGTCCAGGAGAACATTCTGCGCGTCGTACAGGTTGACGATAAGCCCCGGGAACGCCGGCTCGTCCGTGTCCCAGATGCCATCGCCGTTGATATCGAACCAGACGTAACTGCCCAGTGAAGCCAGGTCAGTCAGTTCCCCTATGGAGTTCGGCACAAGAAGGTGCCCATCGAGCGAGCCGTCGGCCGGGGCGTCGGTTGGGTCCCAATCGTTGACAGTAAAGCCCTGGTTGAAGCCGTCATTCTGCCCGCCCTTGAGATAGACGTCGCCCCAGACAGGCGTCCGGTTGCTGAAGAAAGACAACTCGTGGATAACATAGCCCTCAACTTCAATCCCGTCGTCCAGATCGTCGAACTTGACACCGAAGAGTGCCTCCGGCAGCAGGGGGCTGCCCGGATTAGGGGAGTGGATTCCGATAGAGAATTCCGTGTGGGGCACGCCGTTGACCGTGAGTCCCGTCATGTCGGATTCCTGGAAATCATCCGAGAGCTCCAGGGTCATGTGGCTCAAGCCGTATTTCTGTACGGTGACGGTGTAGCTGTAATACCAAGGGTGCAATGTTGGCGCCCCGGGCTGTTCGTTGGATACCAGCCACTCGATGGATGTGTAGAGCTGCCAACCATCGTCCCGACCATCGACAAACAGGCCGGTGTTGACGGCGCCATAGTTCGAGTAGACCAGACTGCCCTGGTACACGTCGGCCAGGACAACCGGGCACACGACCAACAAGGCCACACACAGAGCGGCACTCACGACCATCCCTCTCCCGAAATCATTTCCGAACATCATCGCAAACTCCTTTTTTCCGTCGCGTCTCGGTGTTAGCCAATCGGTATCACGGACTGCGACTCGCTTATCATTCTCGCTGCTCGCCACGTTGCGAGCGACGCCAACAACGTCGCGCCCGAACGCTCGGACACTGACATAGACGGTTCTCCTAAGAGCAAATTTCGTGCCAAATGTTGTAACGCAATGTAATAATTCGCGGAAGCTATAAGGTGCTGTTGTAAAACAAGTTATGTTTTTGGCGTCGGAGGGCACTGGCTCCGGCCCATCGAGAGGTGTGTAAAAAAAACAACGTCCCAAAACGCCTCCTGGGCGTTTTTGGACCTAAGGTTTTGACGTTCAATTAGTTACGGCATGTTGCAAAAAAACAACACGACAGAGCAGATGTTGCCGAAACGCACCACACCAATGGCATAATTCCACACTTCCACGCGATCGCCTGTGCTTCGTCTCCTGAAGCCGGGGAGCAATCGGCACCACGGGCAGCCCGGTCCCGGCCAACCGTACCTGCTGATCACGGCGGCACCTGACCGGACCGGGCAAACAGGGCGGTCCGGCACAGATGGCCCGATCTCGGTAGGGGAGTGAGGTGCGGCCCGGGTGCGATGGACCTTGTTCGGTCGGCGCGGTGATGCCTGCCCGGCCAGCGGTCGGAGGATCGGCCGAGCTAGTCCTCGTCGTCGTCGGGCATTTGCCGGAATCCGGCCGTCGCCCGCTCCAGCGTATTGGCCAAGCTATCGAGCTCGGCAGCGGCGTTTTCAACGGCTCGGCCTATGTCGGCCAGCTCCTGCTCGCTCAGCACCGGTTCCTGCTGCTGGCCGAGCCGTGCCATAAACTGCT
>PWKM01000131.1 GCA_003559755.1 Planctomycetota bacterium | reverse complement strand
GTAGTCGATCAGCGCCCATATGCGCTCGCGCTGTTCTTTGAACTGTTCGCCGGCCGCCTGGTTCAAGTGCCGGACCTGCTCCTGCAGCGCTTCAGTGACGGGCCCCTTCCGGATTTCCTCGGGCACACAGGTCGCCATCCGGCGTTTGGCCTCGACGAAGTGGCCCCGCTCGATGAGCGGCGGGATGCCCGCCTGGTCCATGTGGCTTTCGACGACCAGGTCGGGGATGCGGTAGGCGAGTTCTTCCAGTCCGCTTTTGGTACGACGTGCGGCCTGTCGTGTCTCTTCGTCGGCTGCGGTGGCAAGGATCGCTTCGGCCCATCGGATGGCCGGGGCGATCTCCAGCACGTCGTCAGTCGCCGTGGTGGTCACCGTCCTCAGCCGTTCTCGCGAAGCTCGGGCGGCAGTCCGTTCGACGATCTGTGCGAACGGCAGGTCGTGGGGCGGGTCCTGGGCGAGTTGTCTGAGTTCGGTGATCGAGCGGACCCACGCCCTCGGGTTCTCTGTGCTCTCGGCGGCCAGCCGCCGGAACTCGTCGATGAATTCGTTGATCGCCCGGGCGGCGTCGGCGTTCTCGCCCTCGGGTGCGGCCTCGAGGCAGGCGTCTGCCTCGGCCTGGGCGGCGTTGAGGTCGGACAGAGTCCGGGCGTTCGCCAGGGCGTTTACCGCCCGCTGATAATGGACCTCGGCCTGTGCGGGCGAGACCCGTGTGGGGTCGGCCGATCCGAACAGGGCCGTGAGTGCGATGATGATAATCGCGGTGAGCAGGGCGGAGCCCGCCGCTGCGGCGATCAGCAGCCAGGGATTCCGGAGCGGGTTTGTCCTGGCCGTCCGCCGTGACTTCGAGCGGCTGCCGCCCGCTGCGGGCCGGTGATGCCGTCGCACCCGTTCCAGGTCGGCCAAGAGCTCGGCCGGGGTCTGGTAGCGGTTCTCCGGCTTCTTGGCCATCATCTTCTGGATGACGCGGGAGAATCGGAAGGACAGCTCGGGATTCCGTTTGTTGGGCGGTTCGAGCGGCTGCGAGATATGCTGGCTCATCACCGCCGGAGCGGTCCGCCCCCCGAAGGGCAGCGTCCCGGTCGCCGCGAAGTAGAGAGTGGCCCCCAGCGAATAGATGTCGCTGCGGATATCCACCTCCTCGTCGCCCCGGGCCTGTTCCGGGCTGATGTAGTTGGGTGTGCCGATGATGACTCCGGCCTGGGTGGCCGACGAGTCGGTCCGTTTTGTGACTTTTGCCAGGCCGAGGTCGGCCAGTTTGGCGGTCCCGGTGTCGTGCTCGATGAGGATGTTTTCCGGCTTCACATCGCGGTGTGCCAGCCCCGCCTGGTGTGCCGCCTGCAACGCCCGTGCGATGTGTATGCCGATCTCTTCGCATCGCTCCTCGGGGAGCTTGCCCTCCTGCTGGATGACGCGCCACAGCGTGGGGCCATCCACCAGTTCCATTGCGAAGTAGTAATATCCCTTGTCCTTGCCGGCGTCGATGGCCTCCACCACGTTCGGGTGGTTGATCCGGGCCGAGGCCCGCGTCTCGCTGACGAACCGGTCCAGCGCCCGCTTGTTCCTTGCCAGCTTCGGCTTCATCAGCTTCAGGGCCACGTGGCGGCCCATCAGCTTCTGGTTGGCCCGATACACGGTGCCCATCCCGCCGGCCCCGATCTTCTCCATCAGCTCGAACCCGCCGATGGTCATCCGCGTCTCCCCGGACCGTATGGCGGCCTGTTCCGCCAGTTCGCGCAGCTTCTTCCGTTTGTCCGGCTGTTGTTCGATCAGGAGCTCGAGGAGCGGTGTCGGCGGTTTCCCCTGCTCGGCGAACTCCGCCCGCCGGCGATGGGCGGCCGCCAGTTGTTCGGCGGTCACCACGCCCCGCTTGAGGATCAGGTCCTCGAATATCCTGTCTGTTTCAGCGTTCATGGCCCGTGCACGCAGAAAAAACGGGTTCCGTTGGGACTTGTCGCCCAGCTCATTGCATATTTCGCCATTCTGCTCAATTATAACAGTCATCGGGCCAATATCGACACTTATTTACATCTTTTTCCCGGTCCTTCTTGACGATTCGCTCTGCCCCGTCTACCATCGCCGGGACATTGGCCAAATCGATTCATTTGAGAGGACCCGATGACAGTAAAAGCAAGCGTCGAGCGGGCCGCGTATCGCGTCGCGGAGCCCTGCTCGATCGAGATCGTCTGCACGACGGACCGGGCGCTGGGGCTGTCCGATACCGTCTCGTTCCAGTTCCCCAATTCGTGGTCGATGCTCACCGGCCCCAGCTACACACGGGGGCTCCAGACCGAGCATCCCGAGGGCGAGCACTACGTGCAGGTGACGGCGCCGGGCTCCGAGGTCGAGTTCGAGCATTCCATCCGACGGCATCAGCTCAATTTCCCCGAGCACGAGTCGCGCCACGGCCGCCTGGTCACCGCAACGGTCCGACGGGGGACCGTCCACGCCGGGGCCGAGATACGCATCCGCTACGCCAATACGTTTGCACCGGACATCGCCGAGTCCGAGCAGGTGTGGCTGTCCATCGCGGGCGAGGAGCCGGCGGAACCGCCGGTGCTTTGGACCGCGCCGGGGCCGGCCGAGCGGGTCCGGATCATCGTGCCGTCGGGCGTCGAGCCGGGGCAGGAATTCGATGTGCTCATCGTCTCGCTCGACCGGTTCGACAACATCTCGGCGAGTTCGTTCGAGGATCAGAAGCTGGTCGTGGCGAACGACGGGACGACGGTCGCCGCGGGACTGACGTTCACCGGCTCGGCCCGAGTCCCCGCGGCGCTCGGCGAGGAGGGAGTGTACCGGTTCAAGATGGGCGACACGGTCTCCAACCCGGTGAAAGTCGGCCCCGGCCGCCGCGGGCCGTTCTGGGGCGACCTGCACATCCACACCAAGCTGTCGAGCGACGCCCAGGGCGTCAACCCGTACCCGTACGCCCGAGATGCCTCGGGCCTCGACTTCGCCGCAGCGATGGACCACTGGCAATCGCTGGGCGAGGGCGGATACCGGATTCTCGAGGAGTGGGCCCAGGCGTACAACGAGCCGGGCCGGTTCGTCACCGTGCTCGGCGACGAGCGGAACCCACCCGCCCTGACCGGCCATCACAATATATACTTCCGAGACGTCGAGACTCTGCGGCGGCACCGGGCACTGCCGGGCCAGGGGAGCAGGCAGGACCCGGGGGCCGAGGCGGCCTGTCTGCGCGAACTGGACCCGACGCGGGCGATGCTCATCCCCCACCACACGGGGATCGACTGGGGGGCGCTCTCCACAGACAGCCGCGGGTCCGCGGTCGACTGGGACGCCTGGGACGATCCCGGGCTTCGGCCTGTCCTCGAAATCTACTCTCACCACGGCCAGAGCGAGCTGTGGTGCCCCCAGCACTGCCTCGCCTACGAGTTCAACCGGTTGCGCAACCGGGAACGCCGCTCGAACAGCTCCGTGCCCGGCCCGTATTACGCCCAGGACCACTGGGCGGCCGGGCGGCGGATCGGCTGCATCGCCTCGTCGGACCATCATACCGGCCAGGGCGGCCGGCCCGAGGGCGGGATCGCCGCCGTCAGAGCGCCCGAGCTGACCCGTGAGGCGGTCTTCGACGCCATCCGCAACCGCCATTGCTACGCAACGACCGGGGAACGCATCCTTGTCGAGTTCACGGTCGATGGCCTGGAGATGGGGCAGTGCGGCCGGGTCGCAGCCGGGCAGAATATCGAGATCGAGCTCAACGTCTGGGCCACCGACCTGATCCTGCGGGTCGAGGTCCTGCGACTCCGGTTCGGGCTCGACCGGACGTTCCTCCCCATCCTCTCGGAGGCACCCCGGCCCGACGCCGGAAGCAAGACACACCTGGCCACCGGCCTGCCCAGGGAGTCGATGGACGCCACCTACCGGCTGGAAGACGAGGTCGGCCATCCGACGGTGTACTACGCCCGCGTGGTGCAGGAGCCGCTGGAACGGCCTGCAATGGCGTGGGCCAGCCCGATCTGGATCGACCTCGATGAGGCCCGCTGAGAGAGCCGAGGACGCGGCCCGTCGGGTTGACTGTCGAGGCGGGTTCGGCGAGAATACGAAGGATGCCCGGTTGGCTGTCCGGGCCGGGATCCCGGTGCCCAGCCGGTTCAGCCCGCCGGCCTCCTCCAACACCAGAGATTGATATGTCGGTGTACTCCCAAGCCCTTGAGCTGGTCCGGACCGAGCGCCTGTTCGAAGGGGTCGGCACCATCGTAATCGGGCTGTCCGGCGGGCCGGACTCGGTCTGCCTGCTCGATGTCATCGCCTTGATGGTCGAGCGGGGCGAGCTGGAGGCGGCGCTGCACCCGGCGCACCTGAACCACGGGCTGCGGGGGGCGGAATCCGACGGGGACGAGGCGTTCGTGCGCCGGCTCGCCGCCCGACGCGGCCTGCCGCTGACCGTGTCGCATCGGGATGTCGAGGCGGTACGGGCCGAGACGGGCGAATCGCTCGAGGAGGCGGCCCGGCGGGAGCGGTACGATTTTCTGGCCGGCGTGGCCGAGGACCAAGGGGCGGAGGCCGTCGCCGTCGGCCACCACGCCGACGACCAGGTCGAAACGGTCGTCCATCGGCTGCTGCGGGGGGCCGGGCTGCGCGGGCTGGGCGGGATGCCCCGGTCGCGGCCCATCGACGAAGGGTCGGCCGTCCGGCTGGTGCGGCCGCTGCTGACCGTCCGGCGGCATCAGGTGCTCGAGTATCTGGCCGAGCGCGGGCTGTCGTTCCGATCCGACGCCTCGAATGTGGACCGACAGTTCCTCCGCAATCGGATCCGGCACGAGCTGGTTCCCACGCTCGAGCGGGACTACAACCCCGGGTTCAGCGAGGCGATACTGCGGCTGTCCGACGCGGCCGCCCGGGCCCACGATTATCTGACCGTCGCCGCCGACGCCGCGTGCTGTGTGTCGGGCTCGGAGATCGAGCTCGACCGGTTCCGCGAGCTGCACCCGGCGTTGAAGCCGCTGGTGATCGACCGGGCTCTGGCCGACCTGGGGCCGACGCCCCAGTTGGACGCCGTCCACTACAACGCGGTGATCCGGGCGGCGGACACCAGCGAGCCGGGCGCCCGGCTCGACCTGCCGGGCGGGCTGTACGCCGACATTCGGCGCGACCGCATCCGGTTCGGGCGTGGGGCGGCCCCGGCCCAGCCGGCCCGAGTCGAAGCGCCGCTCCCTGTGCCCGGGCGAGCGGACCTGCCCGAGCGGGGGCTGGCCGTCGAGGCCGAGCTGGCTGACCGCCCGGCCTTCGACGTCGGCGCTTTCTTACGCGCGAAAACCCGGTATCATGAGATGGTAGACTACGACCGGCTCGGCGGCCCCCTGGTCGTTCGCTCCCGGCGGGACGGCGACCGGTTCCATCCGCTGGGGGCGACGGGCACGAAAACAGTGAGCGATTTTCTGACCGATGCGAAGGCGTCGCCGGAGGAACGGGACGCAGCGCTCATCGTCGCCGATGGCGACCGGCCGATCTGGCTGATCGGGCATCGGATCGACGACCGGGTGAAGGTCGACGAAGGAACGAAACGGATTGTGCTGCTGCGGGCACACGCCGCCCGCCGAGACGGGAACCAGAGGTAAGGAGGACCGATGAGCTGTTCAGACCGCGACCCCGACTGTATTTTCTGCAAGATCGTGGCCGGAGAGATTCCGAGCCACAAGGTGTATGAGGACGATGACGTGCTGGCGTTCCTCGATATCGCCCCGACGATCCAGGGCCACACGCTCGTGATCCCGAAATGCCACTGTCCGACGCTGATCGAGACCCCGCCGGAGACCCTCCGGAAGGTGGCGGCGGTCATCCGTCGCGTCCTGACGGCAGTGGTCGATGCGACCGACGCCGACGGCTCGAACGTCCTCCAGTCCAACGGGGCGTGCGCCGGCCAGGTCGTCCGGCACGTCCATTTCCACCTGGTCCCGCGTCGTGAGGGCGACCACCTCACCCTGGGCAGCCGCCAGTCGGACCCGGTGGAGGACGACCTGGCGGCGAGGGCCGAGTCCATACGGGCCGCAATGTAGAAGGCAGGAGCAATTGGGCAAGGAAAAGATATCGAGAGGGCAGCACGCCCTCCACCTCCTCATCCTGTTGATGGTGTTCTACCCGCTCGCCGTCTATGCCTACTCCCGGGCGGCGATGAAGCGAGCCAACGAGGAGATTCTGCTCCGGCACATCGAGGACGGGCTGAACCACTCCTTCGAGGTCGGCCGGGGCCTGGAGCAGGTGATGCTGGCCGAGGACCGGCCGGGTGAGATGCCCCGGGACCCGATGGACCGGCTCCGGGACAAGCTGAACGAGGAGTCGTACCAGACGCTCCTGCAGCATCTCGTGTTCTCGGATCGAACGGACGACTCGATGATGTCGTATGCCCACATATACGACGGCGAGAACCGGGTGTTCGGCTGGGGGCGGCTCCCGCCCGACCGCATTGTGGGCCGGGTGACGGTCCGCGGCCCCGGCGATCACGAGACGGCCCGGGACCGGCTGTTCTCGCTGATCGGCAAGAGCGATGGGCCGGGCATCTGCGAGGTCTCCCTGCCCGTCGAATCCGGCGAGGGACGCGGCGGAACGCTGGTCGTCGGCCTGGCCATGCCCAGCGCCCGGACACAGCTCGCCGAGCTCTCCCGGGACCTGAGCCGGCGCGGGCTGCGCCTGGCACTGTTTGGCACCTCGCTGCTCGCCCTGCTGGCGGCCTACATCACCTATCTGTACCGCCGGACCCGTAAGCTCGAGCTCAAGCTCGAGGAAGAGAAGCGGCTGGTCTACGTGGGCACGATCGCGGCCGGCATGGCGCACGAAATCCGCAACCCGCTGAGCTCGGTGAAGATGAACATCCAGATGATCGAGCATCGCCTGCACGAGTTCGGCCGGAAAGAGAGCGACTACCTGGCCAACAAGGTGGCCCGAATCCACCGGGAGACCGCCCGGCTGGAGGAGTCGGTCAACAATTTCCTCGCGTTCGCACGGCCCAAACCGCTCAAACGGAGATGGGCCGACCTGAACGAGGCGGTCGACCAGATCGTCGAGTTCCTCGAACCGGCCTGCCGCAGCGACAATATCCGCATCGTCCGCGATTATGCCGACGACCTGCCCGCCGCCAACGTCGATGTCGAACAGCTCGGCCAGGCCGTCGAAAATCTCATCCGAAACGCACAACAGGCCACCGGACAGGACGGGACCATCGAGGTGTACACGGGCCGGCACGACAACGCGGTCGAAATCCGGGTATCCGACGACGGCCCCGGCATCCCGCCCGACGTACACGACCGCATTTTCGAGATATTCTTCACCACGAAAGACGCGGGCAGCGGGCTCGGCCTCACCATCGTCAAACAGATCGCAGAGGCGCACGGCGGGACCGTCTCCTTCGACACCATCGAGAAACGAGGCACCACCTTCACCATCCGACTGCCCCTCAGCGAAAAATCGGGATGACCTGTGATGAGTGAGTCAACGGAACGCATCCTCCAGTCGGTCAAGCGAACCGTCCTCATCGTGGACGACGACCGGACCGGGCGCGAGACGCTCTCCGAGGCGGTGGGCGAGATGGGATACCGCACCCTGTCCGCGGCCGGCGGGCAGGAAGCACTGATTATCCTTCGCCAGCACGACGTCGATCTCCTGCTGACCGACCTCAAGATGCCGGGCATGGACGGCCTGGAGCTCCTCGAGGCGGCCAAGCGCCTCCGGCCCGACCTGTTCGTCATCCTCGTCACCGCCTACGCGACCGTCGATACCGCGGTCGAGGCGATGAAGAAGGGGGCTTACGACTACATCATGAAGCCGATCGACCTGCGGGCGCTCGAGGTGCTGCTCGACCGGGCGAACCTCTCCCGCGACCTGTTGATCGAGAACGAGATGCTGCGCGAACAGCTCGGCGAGAAATACGACTTCTCGAATATCATCGGGCGGAGCCCGGTGATGCACGAACTGTTCGACCAGATTCGCCAGGTGGCGGACACCGACACCGTGGTCCTCATCGAGGGCGAGAGCGGGACGGGCAAAGAGCTGGTCGCCAACGCGATCCACGCCAACTCGCCGCGCGGCGAAGGCCCGTTCATCAAGGTCAACTGCGCCGCGCTGCCCGAGACGCTGCTGGAGAGCGAGCTGTTCGGCCACGAGCGCGGCTCGTTCACCGGCGCGGTCAACCGCCGGAAGGGGCGGTTCGAGCTGGCCGACGGCGGGTCGATCTTCCTCGACGAGATCGGCGAGCTGTCGCCGGGCACACAGGTCAAACTGCTGCGCGTGCTCCAGAACTACGAGTTCGAGCGGGTCGGCGGGACCGAGACCATCCACGTGGACGTCCGGCTCATCGCTGCCACCAACGCCGACCTGGGCGAACTGGTCGAGTCCGGCCGGTTCCGGGAAGACCTCTACTACCGCCTCCGGGTCGTCCCCATCCACGTCCCCCCGCTCCGCGACCGGCGGGAGGACATCCCGCTGCTCGCCACCCACTTCGTCAAGGAATACGCGGAGAAGAACGACAAGAACATCAAGGGCATCGCCGCCGAGACGATGAACATCCTCACCACCTACCCCTGGCCCGGCAACGTCCGCGAGCTCCAGAACTGCATCGAGAGCATGGTCGTGATGTGCAACGGGCCGACATTGACGCCCGACCTGCTGCCCGCCGAGCTGCGGGAGACCACGGTCGCCAGCGACGAGACCGGGTTCCCCATCGGCCTGTCGATGCGACAGATCGAGGAGAAGGCCATCCGCGAGACACTCGCGTCGGTCGGCGGCAGCCGGAAGCGGGCCGCCGAAATCCTCGGCATCTCGCTCCGCACACTGCACCGCAAGATCAACGAATACGGCATCGACAAAATCCAGAAACGCTGACCGCCCCAGCAGGCCCGCTTACCCACGCGCCTCTCCGGGAAATCGCCTCCATCGCGAGCCGCCCAGGGGTGCAAAGCGCGTCGCCGCGTAAGGAACAAAGTCCTGTCCTGTCATTTTTTTACATCGACCGCCTGCAAAAAACACTTGACAACCGTTCGGGGGGGTGCTAACCTTTCGCCTGCTGTCCGGGTTTGTTGTTTTCTTCTAGGAAGGAGTGCGTATGGCAGGCAAAAGTCGTGTCGTCGGGCTGTCGGCCCGGTTGTTTGGGGTGTTGTGTTTCGGGCTGTTCGTGGCCACTCTGACCGGTTGCGCCACCATCGTCGATGGCGGCCCGGGAGTGGTCGGGATCGATTCGGACCCCCAGGGTGCGACCGTGGAGGTCCGGGACCGGTTCGGCCGGGTGGTGACCACGCAAAGGACCCCCGCCACGGTCTCCCTGGACCGGGACGTGGGCTATTTCAAGAAGCCCGTGTATAATGTCAGGATTACCAAAGAAGGGTATCGGTCCTACGAGACGCAAATCGCCGGCTCCATCAATTCCCTTCCGTATCTCATCGGGAATCTTATCGACCCGACCCTG
>PWKM01000121.1 GCA_003559755.1 Planctomycetota bacterium | reverse complement strand
GGACGCGACCGTCCGCATCAGCCGGGCGAGCGGGACGGTGGACTACCCCTGCGAGTTCATCCTCGTCGCCGCGATGAACCCCTGCCCGTGCGGATACTATACCGACGCGACGCGCGAGTGCCGGTGCAGCGCCCACCACATCCAGCGGTATATCTCGAAAATCAGCGGCCCGCTGCTCGATCGGATCGACATCCATGTCGAGGTCCCGCGCGTGCGGTATCGCGACCTCAAGCAGGCCGAGAGCGGGGCGACCTCGGCAGATATCCGCGCCCGGGTCGAGGCCGGCCGGGAGAGACAGGCGGCCCGGTTCGCCGGGACGGGCACCGGGGTCAACGCCCGGATGAATGCCCGGCAGATCAAGCACCACTGCGAACTGGCCGCCGGGGCCGAGCGGCTGCTCGCGTCGGCGATGGAGGCCGAACAGTTGTCCGCCCGGGCACACACCCGCGTGCTCAAGGTCGCCCGCACCATCGCCGATCTCGCCGACAGCGACGAGATCAAGACCGAGCACGTCGCCGAGGCGATCCAGTATCGCACGCTCGACCGCGACCTGTGGGTGTGAGCGGGGCAAAGAGTTGATTCCGGGCGGTACGGGTCCGACGTTCGGCTTGCCCGTGGTCCAACGGCTCACGGGCAGGAGCCACCCTCCCCCTCTCCCGCCTCAAGGGAGAGGATGGGTGAGGGTGCCTGCCTTCGTTTCACAGACGCGGCAACCGTTTCGCCGCTCGGCCCTCACCCGCCCGCTTCGCCGGTGGCTCCGCGGGCGACCTCTCCCTGCCAGGGAGAGGGGTCAGAAGCACCACGGCCCCACGTTTTCAATCACGGGCTGGAAGCCCGTGCCACCCAACTGCCCCTGCGCCCGTGCGACCGAAATGGCGGGTGTAAGATGGGGGAAAGGATGAACGGGAGAAGAGGGGAACACACACCCATGCGCCCGTGCCCCCATGCTCCCATGCCCCAACCGTACCGCCGCAGTCCCGGCGGCTGGTCCGAGGGCGTCCCGCCCACGAAGCGAGGGCAAGATGCCCTCACAACAGCCGGCAGGATGCCGGCGGTACTGGTCCGGCTTCGGCCTTTTCGTGGCACGGCCATCCCTGGCCGTGATTCAATGGAGCACGGGTTGGAAGCCCGTGCCACGTTTTTTGCCGGCTCGATACACGTGCCGCCATTCTTTCCTGTCCGCCGGCAGGGACGGTCAGGCCGGCAAGAGCGCCCGTGCCCCCATGCTCCCATGCTCCCATGCCCCAACCGTACCGACGCCGTCCCGGCGGTCGGGCGTTACTGTGCTTCCGGGGCGAGTGCTGCGTCGAGGTGTTCGCGATAGAACCCGACGACGTAGCTCGACAGCCGCTCGGGGATGGTTTTCTCGGGGGTGGCTACATCGGGCAGGTCGGCGTAGGCCTCTTCCTGCTCTTCGCGGCTGAGATAGCTGGGCAGATGCGACTCGATGGTGATCAGCCCGGAATAGCCCCGGCGGGCCAGGTCTTCGGCGAGTTCGTGCCAGTCGATCAGATCGTCGCCCGGCGGGGTGCCGTCGCCGGTCACCGGATCGCGTGCCCGGTTGATGCCGCTGACGTGGAAGTTGGCCGCCCGGTCGCCCAGCCGCTGCAGGTAGTCCTTGTGCGTCAGGCCCAGCGTCTCGGGCTTGCAGGCGTGTTTGACATCGAGGGTGAGCATGAGTTCGGGGACCGCTTCGAACAGGGCGGCGAACGGTTCGATGGGCTGCCGGGAGCTGTTCTCGACGGTGGGGACAATGCCCAGTTCGGAACACTGTCGAACGTAGGCCCGGGCGAGTTCGACCTGGCGCTCGAACGCCGCGGTGAGGTCGTCGTGTCGGCAATGGACGACCACCAGCCCCACGCCCAACTCGGCCGCGGTGCGGCAGACGGCGTCCACCCCGTTCAGGTCGCACCAGGCGTGCATCGACGCCAGCCGAACGGCGGCTCGGTCTGCGGTTCGGCGGACATCGTCGAGGGTATCCCTGTCGTCGTGACAGGCGCGGCCATCGTCGGACGACATCTCGACGCTCTCGACCCCCAGCGAACGAAGCCACTCCAGATGCTTGTTGCAGAGAACTTCGTTCTCCGGGAATACGACGGTACTCACACTCAACCTTGCGCTGCCCATATTGCTTTTCTCCCGGCGGAAGCAGACCTGAAACCGGCTCAAATACGAGCGATGGGGCAGATATTGCTGTGCGCCCACTGACAGGCGGCGACCGGGCGGGGGCGCCCCCGCACTCGCTCCTGCCACCACCTCTTTTATCATATGCCGCCGTATTCGGCAAGGGCGTGGCCGGGGACAGGGAGAACCGCTGGGATACGGCAGTCTCTCCGGCCGTGTTCTTGACAGCCCCGCGCCCGGCTGGTCTAATTGCCGGCCAATGGGCCGGCTATGGAGCCGCAACGCCCGGACGGCACTCGGGCCCGGTCGTCATCCGGCCGCGGGGCTGCCGGCCCCGCTCCCATGCTCAGCCGGTTCCGGCTGTGCGAGCATCGAGAGCAGAGACCGCGATCATCAGACACAAGGAGTTGATATGGAATACGTGCCACTCGGCAGCACCGACATGATTGTGAGCGAGATCAGCTTGGGAGCGATGCAGATCAACTGCAAGCCGGGGTTCAAGGGGGCCGAGGAGGGCGACGAGCCGATGGCGATCCGGGCCGTCCAGACCGCGGTCGCCGAGTGCGGCGTGAACTTCATCGACACCGCCCGCTGGTACCACCGCAGCCAGGAGATGATCGGCAAAGCTCTGGCCGAGCTCGACGGCGGCGATGAAGTGATGATCGCCACCAAGGTCTCGCCGGAGTCCGACGAGGCGAAGCTGCTCGAGCAGTTCGAGTTCTGCCTCGACGCCCTCCGGCGCGACTCGGTCGACCTGCTGCAGCTCCACAGCGCGACCGATCCTGAGAGACGCGACCCCGCCCTGGAGGTGATCCAGAAGCTGCGCGACGAGGGCCGGTGCCGCTACCTCGGCGTCACGATGGGATACGGACCCCGTGTGTCCGAGCAGGCGATGCGGTGCATCCGGAGCGGCGACTACGACGCGATCCAGATTCACGTGAACGTCCTGCACCCGATATTCGCCCGCGAGGTCCTGCCCGCGGCGAAGGAAGCGGGGATGGGCACCATCGCGATGAACCCCCAGTGCGGCGGCTACCTCGCCAAGCGATGCCCCGACCCCGACCGGTACGACCTCTCGTTCCTCGACGACCTGGGCGTGGCCGACCTGCACCGGGCCGCGCTCAAGTGGCTCATCTCGCTCGACTGCCTCGATGTCGCCATCCCCGGCTCCAAGCGGCCCGAGCACATCCGCGCCAACTGCTCTGTCAGCAACGGCCGATATATGAGCGAGGAGCAGATGCGACGGCTCGAAGAGGAGCTCGCGGGGACCATCGACACGACCGATGACTGGGGCTGGGAGCCGTAAGAGGCCCCGTCCGCCGCAGCATACGCTCCGACTTGCCCGCCGGCCGAACTGCCGTGCCCCCTGTCCGCCACGTCTTCTCGGTGCGGGCGAGGCAGCGCGAACCGCTCGTATTCGCTGCGAAATCCGCTTAACCGACCCATCTCAGCCGCCGATAATGGCCTTAGAGTCCAATATGCGGTCGATAGAGATGAATGAAGAATCAGCCAGCCGGACGGCCTGGGTCGCCAGCGGCCTGGTCGCCATGGTGATCGCGTCGTGGGTCCTGTGGCCAGGCGTGCCCGCACGAATGACCGGCTTCGCCGACGACAGCGATGGCGGTCGGGTAATCCCCGGCATCTACCGTTCTGTGCAACAGAGCGAGGTGAACGTCAGCTTGGCCGTCGGCCCGTGTGGGCGGACGGTGCTGACAGCGGCCGTTTCGGGTAACTCCGACGATGCTGGCAGCCCCCAGTCGTTCTCCGCCGTCCTGGCCGACCTCGGGACCGTCGAGGAGGGGCGTTTCAGCGGGTCGGACGATTTCTATCACATCGCCGGGCGGTTCGACCGTCCGGGGGAAGTCACCGGCCACGTGTGGCGAGCAGACCCCGCCGATGGGGGAGCGTTGACGCTGCTGGGGAAGTGGACAGCCCGGCACATCGACGGTGAAAGTCGGTGACGGGGCTGTTCAGCCCGTCGGTTCGACCTCGAGCATGTGCCAGGGGAGGCCCTGGATCACCGAACCGGTGTTGTGGAAGTTCAGCCCGTCGTGGGCGATGTCGGTGAACGCCATGTGGACGTGCCCGAAATAGACATCGGCAATCCCGTCCATATGCCCGTTCCCCGACCGGCTCAGTGCTCTGGAGACGCGGCGGACGCAGCGCTCCTCGCCGTAGAACGAGGCGTTCAGCCGATGGATTCTCATCCCGTGCAGGAAATGGTATGCCCGGCTCAGCGCCCTGGGCTTGTTTTCGATGGCGGGGAGCAGCGAGCGATGGAACGGGTCGGACGTGCCGGACCGGAACAGCAGGTCGCCGTGGGTGAACATGGCGTCGCCGATCCGCAGGTGTGAACGCCGCCAGTCGAAATTCTCCCGCTCCAGCTTGAGTGCATCCAGCCGCTCGGCCAGACCGTGCAGGTTGTCGTGATTGCCCAGGATATAGAAAAGCCGGCACTGGGGGGCGGCGGCGGTGAACGCCCGCAGCCAGTCGATGGCGGCGTTCACCGATCGACGGGCGGAGGAGAGAGCGCTCCATCGGAAGTCGAAGATGTCGCCGTTCAGGATGAAGAAGTCGGACCGCCGGGCGGCCGCATACATCTCATCCAGGTGATCGTCGGCTGCGGACCAGGGCGCTAACAAGTGGAGGTCGGAGATGACATGTCCGTATGTCATGTATGTTTATATCAGATGTTGTCGTACTCGTTGTCGGCCGACTTCATTATAACACAGCTACGTTTCGGTGCAATCAGGAAATTTTTTAGTGAAATACCCGCCGAATGGGTTCCGAATGTTGGCCGGGAAGGTCCCGGAGTCAGCCCCGGCGGAAGCAAAGACAGCCGCCCCCCGTCGTCCGGGGAACGGCTGTCTTGTGGTAGCGACGCCGCTTTTCTACTCCTCGTCGGCGAGGGTCGAGAGGTAGTACCATGCGTATGGGATGCTCCGCAAGCTCTGTCCGAAGCCCTTCGGACGCGGGATTCTATTCCGGTACGCTCCGACCAGTCGGACCGCGGTTTCCCGATACCGGTCTTCCCCGGTCACCCGCCACAGGTATGCCATCGACATGGCCGAGTTTCCGGTGGTGCCCCTCAGCTCGTTATCGTCGATCAGCCAGTTGTTGATCACCTTGATGGTCTCGAGCGGGTCCTCCTCGCCGGTGATCCACATGTAGCGGATGAGCCCCTCGGTGGCGAGGCCGTACATGAACTGGGCGCGGGAGTGGCCGAACGCATCGCCGCCGCGGCTCCGATGGCGGGCGCCGGCCCGGACCACCTGCCTCATCATGTCCATGACCTCCGGTGCGCGGGTAAGCCGGTAGCCCTCGGTCAACGTCCACAGCTTCGCCCCCGGCCCCCGGCACTGTCCCCAGTTGTGGTTGGTGTTCAGCGTCGCGTTGTTGAGTGCGAGTTCGAAGTGGTCGCGAGCCACGAAGTCGCCGAACAACAGATGGCGGGCGTGGATGCTGAGCGCCTTGTGGTGGTTGAACTCGGGCGAGACGAACGGGACCGGGTTTCGGTAGTTGCGGTGCAGGCCGACGTGGTTGGCCGGCGGCGAATACCGGCACGCCCCCCGGAGGTCTTCCCGGGGATGCCACTTGCACATGAACACGTCGCCCAGATTGAGCCCGTGCCGGTCGCAGATGTCGAGGTAGATCAACTCGCCGGTCCGGGCGAACTGGAGCAGGGCGGCCCAGGGGTAATCGTAGTAGTTCGAGTCCCACAGGATGTTCCACTTGTCCTCGACGTTGGGGGTGTCCGCCCAGTGATAGACGTCGCCCCAGGCGTAGTAGCCGTAGCTGTCGCGGGTCACGCCCTGATAGGTGTGGCCGTCGATCTTGCCGTTAATGTACTCGGCAGACTCGCGGATCATCCGGTCATATTGGGCAGCCAGCGGCCGGATATCCTCCGGGTAGAGTGCGGGGTCGGCATCGGCGATCGGCCCGAAGGCCCGGGCGGTGCGGCAATAGTATGCCGGCGGGGCCACGGCGCGGAGCGGCATCTGGCGACCGGTGAAGAAGGTGCGCAGCGGATCGGCCCAGTTGTCGCCGGAGCAGAACCGGAGGGTGATGTAGTGGGTTCGGCCCTGGCCCATGTAGACGTCGCGCGTTTCGCCGACCTCGCGGGCGAACAGGCCCAGCCGCAGGGCGCCGTCCGCATCGGCCTCGACGGCCGTCGGGTGCATCTGCCAGAACCATCGCAGGCCGACGGCCAGACCGTGGGTATCGGTCCCGACGGCCGCCCAGCCCAGGTCGTTGGGCTTCTCGCTCTTGCCCGGGACAGTCCCCGCTTCTTCGCCGTCGACGATGAACTCGTTCAGGTCGGAGTTGCGGGCGACCACCTTGACGCTGCTGCCCCGGTAGTCCTCGCCACCGCCGCCGGTCACCGCCCGGCCTGCCAGGGCCGTGGGGATGACCACCGAAAGGTCTGCCATCGTCATGTGGTCCGCCGCCTCCTCGCCGACGACCTTCCAGTAGGTCAGATCGATCCGGACCTCGGGCGAGTTGGCGAATACATGTATATAGGCCTTATACAGGAACGGCTTCTCGTCGCCGTTGACCAGGTGTCCCTCGATCTTGACCACGACGCTCTCGCTGCCCATCTCCTCGATGCTCGCCCGGGAATCGTCGCACTGCCGGTACTCCTTGCCGTCGAGTGTGGCCACGAATCCGCCTTCGTTCGGTGTGATGATCGGCGTCCCGTCGAGCGTCGCCGATTGGATGAGGTTGTCGCCGGAGAAGACCAGTTCGAGCAACCGGTTGCGGACGGTGACCACCCCGTCCTGCTCCCGGGCGAAGATGCCGTCAGCGGTGCGTGCCGCCCTGCCGCGGACCAATTGGACCTGCAGCGGCTCGTTGGCGGGGACACTGGCCTGGAACACGGTGTGGACCCATCGGACCGAGTCGTCCTCGAGCCAGCGGGCGACGGGATGGAACTGACAGGGGATCGGCTCGCCGTTGGCGCCGACCAGGGCCAGCTCGCTGGTGTTCTGGAACCACCCTTTGGGCAGGGGGATGCCCATGCGGATCGGCTCGTTCTCGCGGGCAGCGCCGACCTCCTCCTGGATCGTCAGCGTCGTTATCACCTCGCCTCTCCGGGGAACGCCGTTGCCGGTCGCCGCGCAGGCGGGCAGAAGGCAGCAAAGCACAGCCACAACCAGCAGACAGGTCCAGTCACGCATCGGACATCCTCCTCCAACAGGCCGGGATCGAGAACACGCCCGAATTATATCGACTGCCGCCGGGGGTGCAACCCCGACCAAATGCGAAGTAGCGCTTGCACTTTCCGTTTTGTTCCGCTACTATTGACCATCGTGAATCGTGCGCACGGGGCGCACGTATGACTTGCTTGTTTTTTGGAGGGGCGATCATGCCTACGAAGAAGGAGCTGCTCGAAGCGAAGACGAAAGCCGACCTGGTGAGCTTGGCCGAGAAGAAAAAGATCACCTCGGTGAAAAAGTCGATGCGCAAGGACGAGCTGGTCGAGGCCATCGGCAAGTCCCGCAAGGTCAAGAAGGCCGACCTGTAAGCACGCTCCATTCCGGTGTTGTAGCCCGGGCCGGAACCCGGGCGGAGATCGCCATCTCCCGTCTCCCCGGAGCAGACACGCGCACAGTGTGCGTCGCTGGCTCGGCTCCGGGGAGGCCGACCCTTCAACGGAAGAACTGTCCGTATGGGGCGCCCTCCCAATCGCTCCGAGCGGCCCGACCGCTTCGCTCCACGGTACCGCCACATCGTCCGGTCCGTGGTCAACGACCCATCCCCGACTCCCCATCCACCCGTCCGTGAACGACTGCTCCGCTGCATGTGGTTCGACCAGACGTTCGATGACGTACTGCGGACGGTGGGCGGCGAGAAGCTGACGGTCCTGTCGCCCGGCTGGTGGAACCTCGAGGCGGGCCCCGACTTCCGCAACGCGGTCATCCGGTTCGCCGGGGGCCGGCCCGAGAAGGGCTCCGTCGAGGTCCACGTGTACGCCACGGGCTGGCAGCAGCACGAGCATCACCGGGACACCCGCTACAACGACGTGATCCTCCACGTCGTCATGTGGAACGATTCCGGAGCTGAGACCACCGAGCGGGAGGACGGGCGGGCAGTACCCATCCTGGAGCTCTCCGAATTCGTCCGACAGCCCGTCGAGGAGTTGACCGAAGAACTCAACCCCGGCGACTATCCCCACGCCTCCGAGGGCTCGGCCGGTCGGTGCCAGAAGCTGCTCGCCGAACAGGAGATCGACCCGGCGTGGATCGGGCAGTTCCTCGACCATGCCGGCGACGAACGGATGCTGCGAAAGGCCGAGCGGTTCCGCGACATGCCTGAGGGCGACGCACCCGAGAGCATCCTCTACGTGAGCTTGATGGAGGCCGCCGGTTTCAAGAAGAACAAGCGGCCGATGGGCCGGCTCGCCCGCCTGGTCCCGCTGAGCGATGCCCGCCGACTCCTCGAGGACGGCGGGATGGTGGCGCTCCAGGCGGCACTGTTCGGGATGGCCGGGCTCATCCCCGAACAGTTCGCACTGGACGGTACGGAGCCCGATACCGAGCGGGTCGCTTACGTGCGGCAGCTCCGGGACGAGTGGGCGCGCCGGGCCGACGAGTTCGAGGGGCAGCCGCTGGAGCCCGATATGTGGTCGTTCAGCGGTACGCGCCCGGTCAACTATCCGACGCGCCGCATCGCCGGCGTGGCCCGTCTGCTGGAGAAGGCCGCCCCCTCCGGCGGGCTGGTCGCCGCCCTCGAGCAGGCGGTTCGGGACGCCCCCGCCGCCCCGGCCCGACGCATCGCACGCGGGCCGGCCGCGCGGGCCGCGGTCACACTGCTCACCGACGTGTGGGACGATTTCTGGAGCTTTCGGACCACGTTCTCGGGAAAGAAGCTGCGCCACCGGACCCGGCTCATCGGGAAGAACCGGGCGACCATCATCTTCGTCGATGCCATCGTCCCCATCCTGCTCGCCCGCGCCCGCGAGCGGGGAGACGACGACCTCGAACGCCGGCTCCATCGGGCCTACGCCACCCTCCCCCGGCTGCCCGACAACAGCGTTCTGCGTTTTATGGCCGCCCGCATCTTCGGGGGGACCGATCCCGCCGGGGAGGTCGTCAACTCGGCCAGACGCCAGCAGGGGCTGCTCCAGTTGTTTTCCGACTACTGCGAGGCCGAGGCGGAGGACTGCCGCCGCTGCGCCTTCGCCGGCGCGCTTGAGTCCCGATAGCTTGACGCCACGCCCGTCGTGAGTAAACTGCATAGCGTCTAGGAATGCCCGATTCGGAGGGTCCCCGAGTGCGCCGAGCCGCCTGTCTCATC